>NZ_JBEXDT010000113.1:0-25325 GCF_040605905.1 Nonomuraea sp. NPDC005501
ACCGTCGGGGCCCAGGTCCGCGACGACCTGCTCGCCGCCGGGATCGGCCGTCCCGAGCAGTACACGGTCATCCCGCCCGGAGTGCGGCTCGCCGGCCGTGTCGGGCGCCACGTCGAGCACCCAGGCCAGCTCGGCGCGGTCCAGGCCGCACACCTCGGAGAGCAGCAGCACCTCGCGGTGGTGCGGGCGCAGCTCGTGCAGCGCGCGCTCCACCAGGGCGGAGGCGGGATCGATGAGGGGATCGACGACAAGGGGCGTGTAGGCGACGTCGCGGCGGCCGATCTCGCGGCGGGCGAGCGCGTACAGCGCGGCGCGGGCCGGGACGGAGGCGGGGACGGCGGCGAGGACGGACATCAGGACGTCGGCCGCGGAGCCGGGGTCGCCGAGCTGGTCAGCGCAGTACGCGAACAGCCCGGCGGCGTGACTGTCGTAGAGCTCTGCGACCAACTCGGCGCGGGCACGCTGGTCGGTGAGCGGCTGGGTCACGGGCCGTTCCTCTTGCTGGTGTTGCGATGCGGGGGTGGAGAAGGGGCCTGCGGTACCGGTGTTCTTACCGATGGTGAGGCAATCATGCCAAGTCGCCACCATCGGCGCATCACTAGATCCCGTTTTGTTGCGAATTCCCGCTGGTGGGGTGAAGCGTTTAACCCTCGGGGCGACGCGACACACCCGTATCGGGGGTCATAGGGTGGGCCCGAAGAGATCTTGCGGCGGTCGTGGCAGGGGGGGCCGCGGCCCTGCCCGGCAAGCGAGAGGTCGCGCGTGATCACATTCGACGCCGTCACGAAACGTTACGCGGACGGCACGGTGGCCGTGGACGGCCTGACCCTTGAGGCGCCCACGGGGGAGATCACCGTGTTCGTCGGGCCGTCCGGCTGCGGCAAGACGACGTCCCTGCGGATGATCAACAGGATGATCGACGCGACCGAGGGGCGAATCCTCCTGGACGGCAAGCCGGTGCAGGGCATCGACCCGCCCACCCTGCGGCGCGGCATCGGGTACGTCATCCAGCAGGCCGGCCTCTTCCCGCACAAGAAGATCGTCGACAACGTCGCCACCGTCCCGCTCCTCCTGGGCTGGGACCGCAGGAAGGCCCGCGCCAGGGCCATGGAGCTGCTCGAACGCGTGGGCCTCGACACCGCGATGAGCGAGCGCTACCCGTTCCAGCTCTCCGGCGGCCAGCAGCAGCGCGTGGGCGTGGCCAGGGCGCTCGCCGCGGACCCGCCCGTGCTGCTCATGGACGAGCCGTTCAGCGCCGTCGACCCGGTCGTCCGCGCCAGCCTCCAGGACGAGCTGCTGCGGCTCCAGGCCGAGCTGAACAAGACCATCGTCTTCGTCACCCACGACATCGACGAGGCCATCAAGCTGGGCGACCGCGTCGCCGTGCTCCGCGTCGGCGGCAGGCTGGCACAGCTCGCCGCCCCCAAGACGCTCCTGTCGGAGCCGGCCGACGACTTCGTGCGGGAGTTCCTCGGCCACGACCGGGGCATCCGCCGCCTGCAGTTCGTCTCCACCGAGGGCCTGCGGCTGCGCACCGACCTGACCGTGCCCGCGGGCTTCTCCGGAGGCTCGCCGGAGCCCTGGGTGCTCGTCGTCTCCGAGGACGGCCGGCCGGTCGGCTGGGTGCCGGGCGCCGGGAACGGCGCCCCCGAGCCGTACGGCACGTTCCGCCACGGGCACGACTCCATGCGCTCCGCCCTCGACGCGGCGCTGCTGTCGCCCTCCGGCTGCGCGGTGGCGGTCGACGAGGAGGGCAAGGTCGTCGGCGTGGCCACTCGGGAGGCCCTGGACGAGGCGCTCGCGGAGGCCGCCGATGTCGGGTGAGCGGATGTCCCTGCCGATGGTCGCCGACGGGCCGCCGTCCCTGTGGGAGTGGGTCGCCCGCAACTGGGACACCGGCCGGGTCGGCAGCATCAAGGACCTCCTCGGCGACCACCTCGTCATGTCGCTGGCGCCGATCGTCGTGGGTCTCCTGCTCGCCCTGCCGCTCGGGCTGGCCAGCGTCCGCTGGCGCTGGCTCTACCAGCCGACGACCGGGCTGTTCAACGTCGTCTACGCGCTGCCGTCGCTGCCGGTCTTCATGCTGCTGATCTCGGTCACCGGCCTGTCCAAGACCACGGTGATCATCCCGTTGACGTTCTACGCGATGGCCGTGCTCATCCCCGCCGTCGTGGACGGCCTCGGCGCGGTGCCGGACCACGTGCGCCAGTCGGCCGTGGCCATGGGCTTCACGCCGCTGCGCCGCCTCGTCCAGGTCGAGCTGCCGATCGCCGTGCCCGTCGTGCTCGCCGGGCTGCGAGTGGTGGCCGTCTCCAGCATCAGCCTGGTCAGCGTCGGCGCGCTGATCGGCCAGGGAGGGCTCGGGATGCTGTTCACCCGCGCGTACCAGAACCCGTTCCTGCCGCCGGTCATCGTCGGCATCGTGCTCATCGTGGCGCTCGCGCTGGTCGCCGACGGGCTGCTCGTCCTCGCGCAGCGGCTGCTCACTCCCTGGGTACGAGCCAGGAGGACCTCGTGAGCTGGCTCAGCGACTTCTTCGGCGACCCGGCCAACTGGTCCGGCCCCGACGGCATCCCGGCCCGGCTGCTGGAGCACCTGGAGTTCTCGCTGCTGGCACTGGCGCTGGCCATGCTCATCGCGATCCCGCTCGGGCTGCTCATCGGGCACACCGGCCGGGGCGGCGTCCTCGTGGTCGTCACCGCCAACCTCGCCCGGGCGCTGCCCACGCTGGGCCTGCTGGTGCTGTTCGTGCTGCTGCTCGGCACCGCCTCGATCCTGCCGGTCGTCATCCCCCTGGTGCTGCTGGCCGTGCCCCCGATCCTGGTCAACACGTTCGAGGGCATCAGGGGCGTCGATCCCGAGCTGCGCGACGCCGCGTACGGGATGGGCCTGACCGGCGGGCAGGTGCTCGGCCGGGTGCTGGTGCCGGTGGCGCTGCCGCTGATCCTGCTGGGGCTGCGGCTGTCGGCCATCCAGGTGGTCGCGACCACCACGGTCGCCGCGTACACGGGGCTGGGCGGCCTCGGCCGATTCGTGATCGACGGCTTCGCCACGAAGGATTACGCGAGCGTCGTCGGGGGTTCAGTACTGATTGTGCTGTTCGCACTCGCGGTGCAGCTCGTCTTCACGCTTCTCCAGCGGACGACGGTCTCGCCCGGCGTCAGCCGGCGGGTGAAGGTCCGCCAGGTGACCTCAGAAAGGGAAACAACGTGATGAGACGTAGGTTCGGCACCGCGGCGGTGCTGCTGACGGCGGCACTCGCCCTGACCGCGTGCGGTGGCGGCGGCGGGGGCGGAGGCAACCCGCTCGACACCACGAGCGCGGCGCCCAGCGGCTCCACCTCGGGCACCTCGGGCGCGGGCGGCGGCAAGGCCGTCATCGGCTCGTTCGACTTCGACGAGAGCGTGCTGCTCGGCTCCATCTACGCCCAGGCGCTGGAGGCCAAGGGCGTGCAGGTCGAGGAGAAGCCCCGCATCGGCAGCCGCGAGGTGGTCTACGACCAGGTCAAGAGCGGCGGGCTGACGGTCGTGCCGGAGTACAACGGCAACCTGCTGGCCTTCATCGACCTGCAGAACAAGGCGTCCACGACCGACGACGTCAACGCGGCGCTGAAGGAGAAGCTCCCGGCCGAGCTGGAGGTCCTCACCTCCTCGCCCGCCGAGGACAAGGACACCCTCTCCATCACCAAGGACACGCAGGCCAAGCAGTCCCTCAACACCATGGAGGACCTGGCCAAGGTGTCGAAGACCATGATCGTCGGCGGTCCGCCCGAGTTCAAGAAGCGCTGGGAGGCGCGCTTCAAGGAGGTGTACGGGCTGGAGTTCAAGCAGTGGAAGTCGACCGGCCCGACCACGGCCGACGCCATCAAGGACGGCTCCATCCAGGTCGGCAATGTCTTCTCCACCGACCCCAAGATGACGGCCAACAACCTCGTGCCGCTGCAGGACCCGAAGAACATCTTCCCCGCGCAGAACGTCACGCCCCTCGTGAACAAGGCCGCCGCGACCGACACGATCAGGACCACGCTGGACGCGGTCTCGGCCAAGCTGACGACGCAGTCGCTGCTGGACATGATGCAGAAGATCAGCGTCAACAAGGACGAGCCGGCCACGGTCGCCAAGGAGTGGCTGACGGGCAACGGCCTCGCCTGACCCGGTGACGGGCCCTCTCGCTCCGGGGGCCCGTCATCACCCGTCGTCGGAGGGGACCTTGGAATTCACGGAGGCGATGGCCCAGCTCGCCGCCGGGGTGGCGGTGGTGACCGTACAGGATGGGCGGGACGACCTCGGCACCACGGTGTCGGCGCTCATGTCCGTCTCCCTGGACCCGCCCCTCGTGCTGGTCAGCCTGGCCGCCCGCGGCTACCTCTGCGAGGTGCTGCTGCGCCAGGACCGCTGGGCGGCCTCGATCCTGTCGTCCGGCCAGGCCGCGATCGCCAGCCGCTTCGCCACCGCCGGCCGTCCCAGCGCCCGCCACCTCGTGGCGGGCGTCCCGCACCACCGCGGCCCGCACTCGGGCGCGATCATCGTCGAGAACGGCGTCGCGGCCGTGGAGGCGGAGACGACCCAGGTGGTGCCGGCGGGGGACCACACGCTCTTCCTCGCCCGCGTCCTGGCCGTCACCTACGTCACCCCGACCCTGGCCCCCCTGATCCGCCTCCGAGGCCGCTACCGCCCGATGGGCTGAAGACCGGCTGTTCCGCGGCATGCCGGAAGAAAGGTGCCACGTGGTGGCACAGTGTGGCGTTGCTGAGTACCGTGGCTGTATGAGCGAAGCCTGGCGCGAGCCTCCTGAGATCAACCAGCGGGACCTGAAGAACCGTACAGGCGAGATCATGGATGCTATCGAGCGTGGCAAGTCGTTCACGTTGACCCGTCACGGACATCAGATCGCGACGGTGATCCCGATCAGTCGACGCAGAACGTTCGTTCCTAAGGAACGCTTCCTGGCAGTGTTCGAAAACGCTCCGATCATCGACGACGAGGAGTTGGAAGCCGATGTCCGAGCGGCCTTCGACGACGCCGGCGAGGACCCGTGGGAGCGAGCCGAGCGGATCCCCGAATGAACGGCCCTCCCGCAGCCGGACTGCTCGACACCAATGTGATCATTCTTGCCGCCGGGCTCGATCCCGACGAGCTGCCTGACGCGCCGGCCATCAGCACCATCACGCTCACGGAACTCTCGGTCGGGCCTCTGGCGACAGACGATCCGCGCAAACGCGCCACCAGGCAGGACGTCCTCGCCCGCGTCGAGGCAGAGTTCGAGCCTCTGCCGTTCGACGTGGCCGCGGCCCGTGCCTTCGGGCAGGTGTACGCGGCCGTCAAGGAAGCGGGGCGCAATACACGCGGCAACACCGCGGACCTGCTCATCGCCTCCGTGGCGATCGCCAACCGGCTTCCGCTCTACACGGTGAATCCTGCTGACTTCAAAGGATTGGAGGGTCTGCTGACTGTCCGCCAGGTGACACATCCGCATCGGCGTTGACGAGCGAGCCTCGTCGACGGTCCACAAACTCCTCGGCCGTCACAAGGTACGGGCCGAGGAGCAGACGGACGTCAGCGGATGGCATACCAGCCCGGCAGGGCGAGCGGTCCCGCGGCGGGCAGGCCCAGCTCGGCCGACAGCCGCGCCAGCGGCCCCCAGGCGTCGATCCGGACCCTGGTCAGCGCCGCCGCCTTGTCCTCGCTCGACTCCGCCCCGCGCAGCCGCTCCAGCGGGTGGACGCGCGGGTAGAGCCGCACCGGCGCGTCGTCGGCCAGGCCCGCCCGCTTGCGGGCCACGCCCAGCGCGTCCTCCAGCCCGCCCAGCTCGTCCACCAGCCCGCGCTCCTTCGCGTCGGCGCCGGTCCACACCCGGCCCCGGGCCAGCTCGTGGGCGCGCTCGCGGGTCAGGTCGCGCGACTGCGCCACCTTGCCCACGAAGTCGTCGTAGATGCGGTCCAGCCAGGCGTTCACCCGCTCCCACTGCTCGGGCGAGAAGCCGCGCGTGGTGGAGAACATCCCGGCGTTCGCGCCGCCGGCCACCAGCTCGGAGTTGATCCCGATCCGGTCCAGCAGCTCCGACAGCACGGGCTTGCCGCCGAACACGCCGATCGAGCCGGTCAGCGTCCCCGGCTGGGCGACGATCACGTCCGCGGCCATGGAGACGAAGTAACCGCCCGAGGCGGCCAGGTCGCCCATCGACACGATGACGGGCTTCACCTTGCGGGTCAGCACCACCTCGCGCCACACGGTGTCGGAGGCCACGTACGAGCCACCAGGGCTGTCCACCCGGAACACGACCGCCTTGACGTGGTCGTCCCGCCGGGCGGCGCGCAGCGCGGCGCTCACCGTGTCGGACCCCATCGCGCCGCCGCCCCCGAGGGGGCTGCGCCCGCTGCGGCCCATCCTGATCTGCCCGTGTCCCTGGACGAGCGCGATCCCGTCGGCGGTGGGCTGCGGCAGTTTCCGCACGGCCGCCGCCTTGGCGTACCGGGACACGTACTGCAGGTGCGCGTCGGTCCCGGCGGCCCGCTTGACCTCCTCGTACACCTCGTCCCGGTAGGCCAGCCCGTCCACCAGCCCCGTCTCCAGGGCCTCGGACGCGATGAACGGCCCGCGGTCGACCAGCTCGCGCACCTTGGCGGGGTCCAGCCGCCGCCCCTCGGCGATGCCCGCGACCACCTGCTCGACGACGGACTCGACGATCCGCTCCATCGACTCGCGGTGCGGCTCGGTCATGTGGTCCTGGGTGAAGGTGTTGGCGGCGGTCTTGTACTCGTGCCGCTGGCCCAGCTCGTACCCGACGCCCAGCTTGTCCAGCGCCCCCTTGACGAACCGCTGCTCCAGCGCCACGCCGGTCAGCCCCACGTCGCCGCTCGGCTGGAGGTAGACGCGCTCGAAGGCGCTCGCGAGGTAGTAGGGGACGGTTCCGTTGCCGAACTCGCCGTACGTCTCGGCGAAGGCCACGGTGAGCTTCCCGGAGGCGCGGAACCGCGTCACGGCCTCCCGCAGCTCCTGCGCCACGGCCAGCCCGAGCGGGTTCCCGCCGACCTTCACGACCAGCGCCTTGACCCGGGAGTCGGCGCGCCCGCGCTTCAGCCCGGCCAGCACGTCGGCCAGCCGCGGCTTCCGCATGGACAGCACGGCGGACAGCGGGTCGGTGGGCGGCCCCTCGGTGAGGCCCTCGGTCAGGTCCAGCTCCAGGACCAGCGGGGCGGTGCGCCGCTGACGAAGCCTGTCCACGGTCTCGAAGATCGCCTTGCCTGCGTCCATGAAGCCACCCTAAGCGACACATCTCGGACGTACGCAGCCGTCTTCGGAGGGACCCATAGAAGTGTGCTCCTTAGAAGTACGGTCCTTAGGTATATGGTTCAATCGTGTCCGAGAGTCTCGCCAAGCCAGCTCACATCTTCGACCGTGACCGTGAATGGGAGGGATTGGCCAGGTTCGCCACTTCGCCGAGTCCGGACGTCCGGCTGGGCATCGTCAGTGGCAGGCGCCGCCAGGGGAAGACCTATCTCCTTGACGCGCTCGCCCGGCAGGTCGACGGGTTCTTCTTCGCGGCGACCGAGGCGACGGAGATCGAGTCTCTGGCGCGCTTCGGGCAGGCCCTGGCTGCTCACACAGGGGGCGGCCGATACGCGTTCGACGACTGGGAAGAGGCGCTGGAGCGGCTCTTCGCGGTGATTCCGCGCGGGCTCATCGTGATCGACGAGTTCCCGTACCTGAGCAAGGCCTCACCGGCGTTGCCCTCGCTGATCCAGCACGCTCTCGACCCCCGCGGCCCCGCGCGGCAGGGCGAGGCGCGCCTGTTGCTGTGCGGTTCGGCGCTGGGGGTGATGGGCCGCCTGCTGGCCGGCAATGCCCCTCTGCGGGGGCGGGCCAGCCTCGAACTGATCGTCCGGCCGCTGGACTATCGCGCCTCGGCGAAGTTCTGGAACATCGGCGATCCGCGTCTCGCCGTCCTCGTCCACTCCGTCGTCGGTGGCACGCCCGCGTACCGGCGCGAGTTCGTGGCGGGCGACGCGCCCGAGTCGCTGGAGGACTTCGGCCCCTGGGTGCTCCGCACGGTGCTGAATCCGCAGACGCCGCTCTTCCGCGAGGCGCGCTACCTGCTGGCCGAGGAGACCGACATCCGCGACACGGCGCTCTATCACGGAGTGCTCGGCGCCATCGCCTCCGGCAACGCGACGAGAGGCGGCATCGCCAACCACATCGGCCGGAAGTCTCCGGACATCGGTCACCAGCTCACGGTCCTGGAGGACGCCCGCCTGATCGGCCGCGAGGCCGACGCCTTCCGCAAGGGCAAGACGCTGTACCGCATCCGCGAGCCGCTCATCGTCTTCTACGAAGCCGTGATGCGGCGCGAGTGGACCCGTCTCGACCGTGGTGACCGTGATGCCGCCTGGGCGAATTCCCAGGCCACGTTCCTCTCGCAGGTGGTGGGCCCGCACTTCGAGGAGATCTGCCGGGAGTGGGCCATGTCGGCGGGGCCGGAGGTGTTCGGCGAACTGCCGGGCGAGGTAGCGGCGGGCACCGTCGCCGACCCGCACAACCGCACGCAGATCGAGGTGGACGTAGCCGTCCTCGCACAGGAGGAGCCGGGGCGCCCACGGCGCATCCTGTCGCTGGGGGAGGCCAAGTGGGACAGGAGGATGACGGCGGGGCACGTCGCCAGGCTGCGGCGCGCGCGGGACCTGCTGGCGGTGAAGGGGTACGACACGCGGGACACGCTGCTGACGTGTTACAGCGGAGCGGATTTCGACGCGGACCTCCGCGCCGACCGCGACGTGCGGCTGATCACCTTGGCGGACCTCTACGGATGACGGCCTGCGCACGCACCAGGAGATGAGGTCGCCCCTTCGTCGACCACGACACCAACCAGCCCCCGGGCGCACGGGCTGGTCGGTGTCACAGGCGGGACCTAGCAGGTGACCGCGGCGGAGGGCCGTGGCGGTGAGCACCGCGCAGAGCCGGGGTAACAGGGGTAACAGTCGCATCCGGGTCTCCTCCTGTCGTTCCTTGGGCGTGCAGGGGTCATGCCGGGGTCAGGACGGCCTCGATCCCGCGGGGGCCCGGCTGCGCTTCCGCGGCGCCAAGCTGCTGCTCGGACTCTTCCTGGCCACGCTCGTGCTGCCGGGCGAGGTGACGATCGTGTCGCAGTACGTCACCGTCCGCAGCCTCGGCCTGGCCGACACGCTGCTCGGCGTGGCGCTGCCCGGGGCGATCGCCATGCTCAACGTCCTGCTCAACTGATCCGCTCACATGAACCGGCCGTCACGGCACCGCTCGGGCCTGGAGGCCCTTCCGCGCTGTCATTTCCTCCCGGACGTGAACGCCCGGGGTTCCACGCCAGATTCCGCTGAACGGCACGTTCACCTCCAACCCGCGGCTGATCGCGGCGGGCACGATGATCTCCTTCGTGCCTATCGTGGTCGTGTTCGCGGCGCTCCAGCGGTATTTCTTCCGAGGCGTCGAGGAAGGCGCGATCAAAGGTTAGCCATCCAGGCAATCAGGAGTTCAGATGCATGACGACCGCAAGCTTGTCGAAGGCAGGTTGAAGCGGGTCCTCGACGAGCGCATCCGGCCGGCCGTCCACCCGGAGTCCGTGCCCCTCGACGTGGCCGTCTGGCACGCCCCCGGCGAGCCGGTGCCCGTCGCGGAGGGCCTGTCGGCCACGCCCGAGCCGATCGCGGCCGGCGACCGATGGGGCGCCCCGTGGGGGACGAGCTGGTTCACCGTCACGGGCACGGTGCCGCCGGAGTGGGCGGGCCGTACCGTGGAGGCGATCCTCGACCTCGGCTTCGACCGGAACATGCCCGGCTTCCAGTGCGAGGGCCTGGTCTACCGCCCCGACGGCACGCCGGTGAAGGGCCTGCACCCGCTCAACGACTGGGTCCGGATCGGCGCGCCCGTCGAGGGCGGCGAGGAGGTGCGGCTGCACATCGAGGCCGCCTCCAACCCGGTCATCCTCGACTACCACCCGTTCCTGCCGACGCCGCTCGGGGACAAGGAGACCGCGGGGACGCAGCCGCAGTACACGCTGGCCCGGATGGACCTGGCCGTCTTCGACGAGACCGTGTGGCAGCTCGTCATGGACCTGGAGGTGCTGGGCGAGCTCATGGCGGAGCTGCCCGTCGAGGGGGCCCGCCGCTGGGAGATCATGCGGGCGGTCGAGCGCGCGCTCGACGCGGTGGACCTCCAGGACGTCAACGGCACCGCGGCCGCCGCCCGGGAGTGCCTGGCCGGCGTGCTGGCCACGCCCGCCGCGCCGTCGGCGCACCGCGTCAGCGCCGTCGGCCACGCGCACATCGACTCCGCCTGGCTGTGGCCGCTGCGCGAGACGGTCCGCAAGGTGGCCCGCACCACCTCCAACATGACCGCGCTGCTGGAGAGCGAGCCCTCGTTCGTCTTCGCGATGTCGCAGGCCCAGCAGTGGGCCTGGGTGAAGGAGCACCGGCCCGAGGTGTGGGCCAAAGTCGTCAAGGCGGTGGCGGCCGGACGGTTCGTCCCTGCGGGCGGCATGTGGGTGGAGTCCGACACCAACATGCCCGGCTCGGAGGCGATGGCCCGCCAGTTCGTCCACGGCAAGAGGTTCTTCCTCGACGAGTTCGGCATCGAGAACGACGAGGTGTGGCTGCCCGACACGTTCGGCTTCGCCGCCGGCCTGCCACAGATCATCAAGGCCGCGGGCTCCCGATGGCTGCTCACCCAGAAGATCTCGTGGAGCCAGACCAACACGTTCCCGCACCACACGTTCCTGTGGGAGGGCATCGACGGCACCCGGATCTTCACCCACTTCCCGCCGGTCGACACCTACAACTGCTCCATGAAGGGCAGCGAGATCGCCCACGCGGCGCGCAACTTCAAGGACAAGGACCTGGCGCGGCACTCGCTCGCCCCCACCGGCTGGGGCGACGGAGGCGGCGGCGCCACCCGGGAGATGGTCGCCAAGGCGGCCAGGATGCGCGACCTGGAGGGCTCGGCCGTGGTCACCTGGGAGACGCCCGCGGAGTTCTTCACCAAGGCCGAGGCCGAGCACCCGCGCCCGGCCGTCTGGGTGGGCGAGCTGTACCTGGAGCTGCACCGCGCCACGCTCACCAGCCAGGCCAGGACCAAGCAGGGCAACCGGCGCAGCGAGCACCTGCTGCGCGAGGCCGAGCTGTGGTCGGCGACCGCCGCCGTGCGGGCCGGCCATCCCTACCCGTACGAACGGCTCGACCGGCTGTGGAAGACCGTGCTGCTGCACCAGTTCCACGACATCCTGCCGGGCTCGTCCATCGCCTGGGTGCACCGGGAGGCCGAGAAGACGTACGCGGCCGTCGCCGGGGAGCTGAACGCGATCATCGACGCCGCCCAGCGGGCCCTCGCCGGCGACGCCGGCGCCGGGACGAGGCTGCTGTTCAACTCCGCGCCGCACACGCGGGACGGGGTCCCCGCGGGCGGCGCCCAGGCCCCCGTCATGGCCGGCGGCACGACCGCCGGCCCGCGCGAGGGCGGCGGCCACGTCCTGGACAACGGCCTGCTGCGGGTGGAGGTGGACGGCCGCGGCCTGGTGGTGTCGGTCCACGACATCGCGGCCGGGCGCGAGGCCGTCGCCCCCGGCCAGGCCGCCAACCTGCTCCAGCTCCACCCCGACTTCCCCAACATGTGGGACGCCTGGGACGTGGACGCGTTCTACCGCAACACCGGCACCGACCTGGTGGAGGCCGACGAGGTGGCGCCGGGGGAGGAGCCCGGCACGGTCAGGGTGACCCGCTCCTTCGGCCGCTCGAAGGTGACCCAGGTGCTCGGCCTGCGGCCGGGCGCCAGGCGGCTCGACATCGACACCGAGGTCGACTGGCACGAGACGGAGAAGTTCCTCAAGCTGGCCTTCCCGCTGGACGTCCGCGCCGAGCGGTACGCCTCCGAGACCCAGTACGGCCACGCCTACCGCGCCACGCACACCAACACGAGCTGGGAGGCCGCCAAGTTCGAGGCGTGCAACCACCGCTTCGTGCACCTGGAGGAGCCGGGCTGGGGCATCGCCCTGGTCAACGACTCCACCTACGGCCACGACGTGACGCGGACGGTCCGCGACCTCGACGGGGGCACCACCACCACGGTCCGCGCCTCCCTGCTGCGCGCGCCGCGCTTCCCCGACCCGGAGACCGACCAGGGGGTGCACCGGTTCCGGCACGCGCTCGTGCCGGGGGCGACGGTCGGCGACGCCGTGCGCGAGGGGTACGTCGTCAACCTGCCCGCGCGTCACCTGCCCGGCGACGCGGAGGTCGCCCCGCTGGTCACGCTCGACAACGACGCCGTCGTCGTGACGGCCGTCAAGCTGGCCGACGACGAGAGCGGCGACGTGGTCGTCCGCTTCCACGAGGCCCACGGCGGCCGGGCCGCGGCCACCCTGACCGCGGGCTTCCCGGTCAGCCAGGTCACGGTGACCGACCTGCTCGAACGGCCTCTGACCGAGGCCCCGCGAGAGGGCGGCGTCACGTGGCGCGAGGACGGCACGGTCGCGCTGCGCCTGCGGCCGTTCGAGCTGGTGACGCTGCGGCTGCGCCGCTGACCAGCTACTCGGCCAGGGTCCTGGCCGCCTTCTTCAGGGAGGCGGCCTTGGCCTTGGCGCTCAGCCGCACCTTCTCCGCGCTCGCCAGCTTCGCCGTGCCGTTCGTCCCGTGGGCCCAGGTCAGCCAGCCCGCCAGCAGCGAGGCGTCCAGCCGTTGCCGGGACGTCTTGGACGCCTTCAGCACCCGGTACGCCGTGCCCAGCGACGACGCCTTGGTGATCTCGGGGAACACCTTGCTGGCCTTCTGCACCAGCTTCAGGTAGCAGGTCAGCGTCGCGTCGGGGATCGTGCCGCTGGAGCGGTGGATCTCCACGGCCCACTGCCTGGCCGTCAGCCGCTTGGCGGTCTTGCCCCTCGTGCAGACCGGGGCCGGGGCGGCGGTGGCGGTCGGGGTGGGGGTGATCGTCACCGTGACCGTGACGGTGGGCAGCGGGATCGGGCTGGACGGCGGCGTGGGCGTGGGATCGGGGTCGCCGTCCGTCGGGTCGGGCTCGGGCGCCGGGCCGCTGCCGTCCGTGGGGTCCGGCTCGGGGCCGGGGTCGTCGCCTGTCGGGGCGGGGGCCGGCGTCTGGCTGACCGTCGGCTGCGGGCTCGCGCCGCCCAGCGCCGCCAGCACGTCCAGGCGCGGCGTGACCACGTCCTTGTCGTTCGCGCGGTACGCGTACGGCCTGCCGGTCGAGGTGAGCCTGGCGATCAGGTCGGGCATCGGCGTGTCCGGCGACTGCGCCTTCAGCAGCGCCAGCGCCCCGGCCACGTGCGGCGAGGCCATGGACGTACCGCTGTGCACGGCCTTCTGGTTGTCCGGCACCGACGACTCGATGTCCACCCCGGGCGCGAACAGGTCGACCAGCTCGCCCCGGTTGGAGAAGTCGGCGATGACGTCGTTCCCGTCGTTGGCGCCGACGGCCACGGCCGACGAGACGCAGGCCGGGAACGACACGCCCTCGTAGTACTCGTTGCCGGCCGCCGCCACGGTCGCGATGCCCTTGGCGAGCAGCGCGTCGACCAGCGGCTTGAAGACCTGGCCCTCCTCGCTGGTGTCGCAGGAGGTCTCGTGGAGCATGCCGCCGAGGCTGAGGTTCACCGCGGCGATGGGCGTGGACAGCTCGGCCACGTGCTCCATGGCCAGCCGCAGCGACGACTCGTACGCCAGCAGGCAGGACGGCTCGCCGCACACGCTCTCGTCGTCCACCCGGCTGAACACCTGGATCGCCACGATCTTCGCCTCCGGCGCCACCCCTTCGGCGCCCGCGGCGATGCCGGCGACGTGCGTGCCGTGCTCGCACAGGTTCACGCCGCCGGCCAGGCACCTGGCCGTGACGGCGTCGGCCGCGCCCGCGCCGACCATGCTGGTCTGGCCGTTGGGGCAGAGCGACGTGACCCCCTCGTCCACGGCGGAGAAGCACGCCTCCGCCACGACCCGGCCGCCGAACGACGGGTGGTCCAGGTCGATGCCGGTGTCCAGGACGGCCACCGCCTGCCCGGCGCCCTTGAACCCCTGCGCGTGCGCCTGGTCGGCGCCGATCAGCTGGAGGTTCGACACCTCGGACGGGGGATAGGCGCGGTCCCGGTGGACGGCGGTGACGCGCGGGTCGTCCGCCAGCGCGGCCAGCTCCTCGGCCGTGCCCTCCACGACCATGAACGGCTGCGTCCGCGACCGCAGCACCACGTCCACGCTCTCCTCGGCCGCCCGGGCCGCGATCGGCTCGCGCTGGGCCGGGTCGGTCAGCTCCACGATCGCGCGTACGGTGCCCTGGTCGAGCGCGAGGCCGTCCTCCAGCTTCTCCTCGGGAGTGCTCGGTGTGGGCGCCGGTTGCGCGGACGTCTCGGGGGAGGCGGTGGGGTCGTCGGCGAGGGCCGGGACGGCGGGGGCTGCCGTGAGCAGGGCCAGCGTGGTCACCCAGGTGACCAGGGAGCGAAGTCGCACGCGTCCTCCGAGCAGGGGATGATCTCGGAGTTTAGGGTGATTTATCCGGCAGGCACAGGGCTGGAGACGGTTTCTCAGCGAACTCTGGGCGACCTCTCAGCGACGGCGAAGCGCATAGACCCACGCCGCGACGACCCCGGTCGACGGCGGAACGACGACCCCGGGCCCGTCCGGTGGCGTCGGGCCCGTCCAGTCTCCCGGACGGGCCCGTACGTGATCACAAGGTCTCGGGCCGCTCCTCGGCCCGCACGGCCTGGTCGAGCGCCGCGGCCTGCTCCTCGATCCGCGCGCTCTCGTCGAGCGCCGCGGCCTCCTCCTCGGCGGGCGACGGCTCGGCCTCCGGGGCCTCCTTCAGCAGCCACACCACGCCCAGCGGCGGCACCCGCAGCCGGGTCGAGTACGGCAGCCCGTGCCAGGAGTCCTCGGCCGCCTCCACGGCTCCCAGGTTGCCGACTCCGCTGCCCCAGTAGGCGTACGCGTCGGTGTTGATCACCTCGGCCCACTGCCCGCCGTACGGCAGGCCGAGCCGGTAGTCCTCGTGCGCCGCCCCGCTGAAGTTGGCCACGCAGGCCAGCGCGGACCCGTCAGCGGCGTACCGGACGAACGAGAAGGTGTTGCCCGAGGCGTCGTCGGCGTCGATCCAGCGGAACCCCGCGGGGTCCGTGTCCAGCTCCCACAGGGCGGGCGTCTCGCGGTAGCGCGCGTTCAGGTCGCGGACGAGCTGCTGCACGCCCTTGTGCCCGTCGAACTCCAGCACCCACCAGTCGAGCCCGCGCTCCTCCGACCACTCCGAGCCCTGGCCGAACTCGCCGCCCATGAACAGCAGTTGCTTGCCCGGATGCGCCCACATGAACGCCAGCAGCGCCCTGAGCTGGGCGAACCGCTGCCACTCGTCGCCCGGCATCTTGCCCATGAGGGAGCCCTTGCCGTGCACCACCTCGTCGTGCGACAGGGGCAGCACGTAGTTCTCGGAGTAGGCGTAGATGAGCGAGAACGTCAGCTGGTGGTGGTGGTACTGCCGGAAGACCGGCTCGTGCTGGAGGTAGGCCAGCGTGTCGTGCATCCAGCCCATGTTCCACTTGAACCCGAACCCGAGCCCGCCGAGGTGGGCCGGCCGCGACACGCCAGGCCAGGCCGTGGACTCCTCCGCCACGGTGGAGATGCCCGGAGCCTCCCGGTAAACGACGGCGTTCATCTCCTTGAGGAACTCGACGGCGTCGAGGTTCTCGCGCCCGCCGTAGATGTTGGGCGTCCACTCGCCCTCACGGCGCGAGTAGTCCAGGTACAGCATCGAGGCCACGGCGTCCACCCGCAGCCCGTCGATGTGGAACTCCTTCAGCCAGTACAGCGCGTTGGCCACCAGGAAGTTGCGCACCTCCCTGCGGCCGAAGTCGAAGACGTACGTGCCCCAGTCGGGCTGCAGGCCGCGCTTGGGGTCGGCGTGCTCGTACAGCGGGGTGCCGTCGAAGCGGGCGAGCGCCCAGTCGTCCATGGGGAAGTGCGCGGGCACCCAGTCGAGCAGCACGCCGATGCCGGCCTGGTGCAGCCGGTCCACCAGGTGGCGGAACTCGTCGGGCGTGCCGAACCTCGCCGTCGGCGCGTAGTAGGACGTCACCTGGTAGCCCCACGACCCGCCGAACGGATGCTCGGCCACCGGCAGCAGCTCCACGTGCGTGAACCCCATGTCGAGCACATACGCGACGAGCTGGTCGGCGAGCTCCAGGTACGACAGGCCGGGCCGCCACGAGCCCAGGTGCACCTCGTAGATGCTCATCGGTCCGCGCTGCGGCTGCTCCTCGCGCCGCCGCCCCATCCACGCCTCGTCGTCCCAGGCGTACGCGGTCTGCTCGATCACCGACGCGGTCTGCGGCGGGACCTCGGTGCGGCGGGCCATCGGGTCGGCCTTGTCCCGCCACACGCCGTCGGCGCCTAGGATCTGGAACTTGTACCGCTCACCCACCCCCACGTCCGGGACGAACAGCTCCCACACCCCGGAACGGCCCAGCGAGCGCATCGGATAGGCGGTGCCGTCCCAGTGGTTGAAGTCGCCGACGACCCGGATGCCGCGCGCGTTCGGCGCCCAGACGGCGAACGCGGTGCCGTCGACGTCCTGGTGCCGCATGACGCGGGCGCCGAGGACCTCCCACAGCCGCTCGTGCCGTCCCTCCCCGATCAGGTGCAGGTCGACCTCGCCGAGCGTGGGCCAGTGACGGTACGGGTCGCGGACCTCGTGCGGCTCGCCGCCGGGGTACTGGACGCTCAACGTGTACGCGGGCACCTTGTCGAGCCCGGACACCGTGCCCTCGAACACGCCATGTGCCTGGTGTTTCAGCTCGTGAGCCGTCCCGTCCTCCAGCATCACCCGCACCCGCTCGGCCAGCGGGCGCAGGGTGCGGAACGTCACACCACCCGCCACGGGGTGCGCCCCCAGTATCGAGTGGGGATCGTGGTGCGCCCCACCCGCGAGGCGGTCGAGCTCTGTCCTCATCGGCATGCTCCCAACCCTGCCCTACGACGACCGTCCATCCCAGCCACTGCCCGCTTTCACGGCGACAATCACCGAAAGTTGGGAATACCTGGTGTATGTCCGGGCACCGGCCGTTCGAGGGGCCGGGTCAGGGAGTCGGGTTCTTGGCCGTGACGTCGCGCGGGGTGACGCGGAAGCCCTGCCAGTGCACGGGCATGGGGTCGGCGTCCTCGTCGCGGGCCACATGGTGGAAGTCGACGTTCACCCAGACCACCGGGTCCGTCAGCCGCTCACCGTCGGCGTAGCGGTCGACGGAGTCACGGCAGCGCGGCAGCGGGTTCTGAGTGGCCAGGCGCTCGCACGCGTGGTACTGCGTGACGTACAGGTCGGCCCGGGTGAACGCCTCGTCGGCCGGGCCGCGGTACTCGGAGCTGTCGGGGTTGTCGATCTGCCAGGACACGGGGTGCCGGTCGGCGTTGAGCGCCTTGGGGTCGAGGACGCGCCACCAGCGCATGGGCGCGTTGACGGCGCTGGTCTCGTGGGTGAAGCGGGTGCGGACCATGAAGCGCCGCTTCGTCCCGGTGCCCGTGAAGTCGTACTGCTCCACGGCGTCGCGGGCGCCGCCGTGGACGTCGAAGTCCAGCCGCCAGAACACGTTGTGGCTGTGGGACTCCTCGAAGTGCCGCCGCCCGACGCCGATCGGCCAGCCGTGCCCCGGCGTGGTGACCGTGCCGGCCAGCGACCCCGTGGCGCCGAGGCGCGGGGTGATGGAGCCGTCGTCGCCGAACACCCACTCCGCGACGTACGCGTACCAGCCCACCTGGTAGGCCGACAGCACCACCAGCTCCTGCCCCTGCCGGGACCTGCGGAGCTCCTCGTCGCCGAAGCCGTCCTTGAGCAGGGCGTGGCCGCGTGCCCTGGTGGTGACGCACACCTTCGTGCCGCGCCGCTCCCCGCCCGGACAGTCGGCCGCGCCCAGCGCGATGGCGGACTCGCCGAGCGAGCCCAGGTCGTGGTAGCGCGGCTCGCCGCTGTCGTACGGCACGTGGATCTGCGCGAGCGCCGCGCCGCGCAGCACGTTCTGCGGACCGTTGCCCTTGGGGACGTAGACGACGTGGTTCAGGGTCAGGCCCTCGATCGTGCGCATCTCCCAGCACATCCGCCAGCGCGCGCCGTTGGGCAGCGTCTGGTCGACGAGGTACGGCGAGCCGCACGCGGCCCCGGCCGCGCCGCCGGGCGCCGAGGCCACGACGGGACCTTGTGCCGAGGCCAGCACGGCGCGCGGGGCCGGGGCGGCGTGGGCCGCGGCGATGACGAAGGCCGCGAGGGCGATACGGAGGAACACCTCACCACTCCAGGATCTGAACCTTCTTGGCGGACAGGTCGGCGACGACACGGCTGGTGTCCAGGAACGTGCCGTCCGGCAGCCGTACGAACAGCCGCACGCACCGGTGCGTGGCGCAGGCTCCGTGCCGCGCCGTGTAGATCAGCCCCCGGAGCCACAGGTCGGCCGTGGAGCCGAGCGGCTTGCCGGCGGCCCGCCGGTAGGCGGTCCTGACGCCCTCGCCGAGGCGCGGGTGCGCGAGCAGCAGCTCGGCGGCGCGCGTCTCCTCGCGGTGGGACGGGGGAGGCTGGGTGCCGGTGCCGGAGACCTCGCGCACCACCTTGCCCTCGCCGAGATCCACGGTGCGGACGGTCAGCGTGTCGGTGCCGTAGTCGTAGACGTACGCCTCGGCCCGCCGGGCGCCCTCGCCGGCCTTGGCGTCGTCGCGCTCCACGTAGAGCAGCTCGGCCCGGCCGGCGGCGAAGTGGGCCCGCGGGCCGGCGGAGGTGGCGATGTCGCCCGCCCGCTGGATCTCCGCGTCGGACAGGGGATCGCCCGGCGCCGGGGAGACCGCCGCCGGCAGCGCCGCCCGCGCGGTGAGCGGCGCGCCGTCGCCGGGGAGCAGCACGACGGCGGCGGTCATCACCGCCACGACCCCTGCTGAGACCGCGAGCACAGTCACGCCGCGCATGCCGGCTCCTTTACTCTTCGTTTGCGAGCACCTGCGAAGAGTAATCGTCCAGGACGCGGCCCGCGGCGGAACGGCGAGATTGCCCGGCGATTCCGGCCCCCGGGCGCGGAGCGGGGCCGCAGCCGGTGGGACGGACGTGGCGGCGTGGCGGGGGGACGGACGTGGCGGGGCCGGCGGGCAGGGGGCAGACGGGCAGGCGTCAGACGGGCTGGGGGAGCAGGGCGTCCAGCGGGGCGTGGGTGCCGCGGGACAGGGCCGCGGCGAGGGCGTCGTCGCCGAGGGCGGCGCGGACGGCCGCCGTGATCCGGTCCACGTCGCCGCGCTCGCCGGGCGGCAGCGGCGCCCCCGCGGACTCGCGCAGCGCCGCGGCCTTGCCGAGCAGCCGCGCCGCCTCCTCGTGCTCCCCGGTGAGTACGCGGCTGCCCGCCAGTCCCTCCAGGGCGAGCGCGGTCGCGCGGGGGTCGCCGACGTGCCGTGCCACCGCGAGCGCCCCGAGGTGCAGCTCCTGGGCGGCGGCCGCGTCGCCGCGCAGCTCCGCGACGAACCCGAGCTCGGACAGGATCAGCGCCTCGCCGGGCGCGCCCGACACCTCGCGCACCCAGCCGATCCACTTGCGCAGCAGCCGCTCCGCCTCGTCCAGCCGGCCCTGCCTGCGAGCGCCCAGCGCCAGGCCGACCTCGGCGAACTCCTCGGCGGGCCGGTTGGACTGCGCCACGGCCAGCTCCCTGGCCCGCCCGTGGAGGTCCTCGGCCTGGGCGTGGTCGCCGGTCAGCATGGCGATCCGGCCGAGCCGCGACAGGGCGTCGCAGGCCGCCCCCCACAGGCCCAGCTCCTCGGCCATCCGCAGCCCGTCGCGCCGCAGCTCGGCGGCCTGCTCGTAGTCGCCGGTGATCTCGGCCAGGGTGCCGAGGTTCTCCGCGGCCCGCATCTCGCCCCACCTGTCGCCGGCCTCGCGGAAGAGCGCCAGGCCGCGCTCGCCGTCGTGCCGGAGCGTCGCGAGGTCGCCCCGCATGCCCGCCCATCTGGCCCGGATGCTCAGCGCGGCGGCCGTGCCCCACCCGTCGCCCAGGGCCTCGAAGCCGGCCAGCGCCGACTCGATCAGCCCCATGCTGACGGACAGGTCGTCGAAGCCGAACAGCGCGAACCCGGCGAACCACCGCGCCATGGCCCGCTCCGCCGGGTCGGTGACCGCCTCGAACAGGCCGGCGTCGACCGGGCGGGGCCGCCCGGCCAGCGCCTCCAGCCCGTCCAGCCAGAGCCGCGCCCGCGCCCCACCGGAGTCCGCCGGCCCAGGAGCGGACGGCCCAGGAGCGGACGGCCCCGGAGCGGACGGCCCAGGAGCGGACGGCGCGGGGCCGGACGGCGTCGGGGCGGACGCGGGCACGGACAGCGCCGTCTCCAGGGCTCGGCGGCCCTCGCCCAGCCTGCCGCGCAGTACCCAGTACCAGGCCATCGCGTTCACCAGCCGGATCGCCTCGCCGGCCGCGCCGAGCCGTACGGAGTGGTCGATGGCGGCGCGGACGTTGGCGCTCTCGGCGTCGAGCAGCGTGAGGACGCGGCGCTGCTCGTGCCCGCGCAGGTACGGCTCGGCGCGCTCGGCCAGCTCGGCGTAGTGGCGGGCGTGCCGGAGCCGGACGGCGTCCAGCTCACCGGTCTCACCCAGCCGGTCCAGGCAGTAGGCGGCCACCGACTCCAGCAGCCGGTACCTGCCGTCCGCCGATCGCACCACCAGCGACCGGTCCACCAGGCGGGCCAGCGGGCCGAGCACGTCCAGGCCGGGCTCCCCGCAGACCGCCTCGGCCGACTCCAGCGTGCAGCCGCCGGTGTGGACGGCGAGCCGGCGCAGCACCACCCGCTCCTGCTCGCCGAGGAGCTCCCAACTCCAGTCGATCATGGCGCGGAGCGTCCGCTGCCGGGCCGGGCCGCCGCGCAGGCCGGGGGCGAGCACCCGGAACCGGTCGTCGAGGCGGTCGGCGAGCTGGCGGGGCGTGAGAGCCCGCAGCCGGGTGGCGGCCAGCTCCAGGGCCAGCGGGATGCCGTCGAGCCGCTCGCAGATCTCGACGAGCGCGCCGCGTCCGGGCTCCTCGGCGGCGGGCCGGAGGCCCGCCCGGGACGTCAGCAGCTCGACGGCGGCCTCCACGCTCAGCGGGGGGACGCTCCACAGCGCCTCGCCGGAGACGCGCAGGGACTCCTGGCTGGTGGTGAGGACCCGCAGCCCGGGGGCGGCGCCCAGCAGGCGCCCGGTCAGCTCGGCGACCTCCTCGACCACGTGCTCGCAGTTGTCCAGCACGAGCAGCGTCTCACCGGTCCCCGGCGCCGCCGCCAGCCGGTCCGTGAGCCGATCCGCCAGCGACCCCGGCATGTCGTCCCG
The DNA here is from genome assembly GCF_040605905.1 of Nonomuraea sp. NPDC005501. NCBI lineage: Bacteria > Bacillati > Actinomycetota > Actinomycetes > Streptosporangiales > Streptosporangiaceae > Nonomuraea > Nonomuraea sp. NPDC005501. The sequence goes on from NZ_JBEXDT010000113.1 coordinate 21,318, forward strand.
CAGTCCCAGCGCCGCGGCCACCGCCTCGGCCACCCCGCCGGACCCCGCCGCCATCCCGCCGGACCCCGCTGCCATCCCACCGGTCGCCGCCATCCCGCCGGGCGCGGACGTGGCCGCCCTGGCGGGCGCGGACGCGGCCAGCTCGACCAGCCACACGCCGCCCGGGAACGTACGGCCCGGGTCCGCGGCCACCTCCAGCGCCAGTCGCGTCTTGCCGACGCCGCCCGGTCCGGTGAGCGTGACCAGCCGGTGCGCGTCCAGCAGGGCACGCACCTCGGCCACCGCCCCGCCCCGGCCGACCAGCGGGGTCAGCGCGGCCGGCAGGTTCGCGGGAGCCGGGAACGGGGCCGGGGAGGGGGCGAGGGAAGAAGGGGGTGAGGGCCGGGGAGGAGGCTCCAGGGCTGGGTCGCGCTGCAGTATGGCCTGGTGCAGCGTCACCAGCTCCGGCCCGGGGTCGATGCCCAGCTCGTCGGCGAGCCGGGTACGCAGGTCGGCGTAGCCGGCCAACGCCTCGCCCTGCCGCCCGGCCCCGTACAGGGCGCGCACCTGGGCGGCCCGCAGGCGCTCGCGCAGCGGGTGCTCGGCGACCAGGCCCGCGAGGTCGGCCGCCAGGGGGCCGTGCTCGCCCAGCGCGAGCCGCGTCTCGGCCAGCTCCTCCAGCGCCACCAGCCGCTGCTCCTCCAGCCGGGCGACCTCGGCGCGGGCGAACTCCTCGTCGCCGTGGCCGGCGTACGCGGGGCCGCGCCAGAGCGCCAGCGCCTCGGTCAGCAGCGCCCGGCGCTCCGGGAGGCCGCCGCCGCGCCGGGCGCGGTCCAGGAGGGCCTCGAACCGGTCGGCGTCCACGTCGAGCGCTCCGCCGGTTCGCAGCACGTAGCCCCGTCCCTGGTGGACGATCAGGTCACGGTCGCCGACGACGCGGCGCAGCTGCGACACCTTGACGCGCAGCGCGGCCGGCGCGCCGGCGGGAGGGTGGTCGCCCCACAGGTCGAGGATGAGCCGGTCGGTGGAGACGGGAGTGCCCCGGTGCGCCAGCAGGTCGGCCAGGAGCGTGCGGACCTTCAGCTCCGGCACCTGGACGGGCTCGCCGCCGGGCGCCCACACCGCCAGAGGGCCCAACACCCCGAACCTCATCAGCCCCCCATAACGCTCTCCGAACCGCACCATAACGCCGGTCCGGCACCGTGGATTCCCGTCGCCCCACAACCTAAGGAATCCTGAATGTCTGAGAATATTGCGGTTCTTGGCCTCGGCCTCATGGGCACCGCCCTGGCCGAGACCCTGCTCGCCGCCGGCCACCGCGTCACCGTCTGGAACCGCTCGGCCGCCAAGGCGGACCCCCTGACCGCCAAGGGTGCCACCGGTGCCGCCACCGCCGCCGAGGCCGTCGCGTCCGCCTCGCTGGTGATCGTCTGCGTGCTGGACTACCAGGCCGCCCGGGAGATCCTCGACGGCGCCGACCTGGCGGGCCGTACGGTGCTGAACCTCACCAACGGCCGCCCCGCCGAGGCCCGCGACACCGGCCGCCTGGTGGCGGAGCGTGGCGGCGATTACCTGGACGGCGGCATCATGGCCGTCCCGCAGATGATCGGAGGGCCGGGCGCACTGATCCTCTACAGCGGCTCCCCGGCCGCCTTCGACCGGTACGAGGACGCGCTCAAGCCACTGGCCGAGCCCCGTTACCTGGGTGAGGACCCGGGCCTCGCGCCGCTGTACGACCTGGCCATGCTCACCGGCATGTACGGCCAGATCGCCGGGTTCCTGGAGGCGGCGGCGCTGATCGCGTCAGAGAAGCGGCCGGTGCGGGAGTTCACCGAGACGCTGCTCGTGCCGTGGCTGCACGCGATGGCCTCGGCCCAGCCGCGCTTGGCCGAGGAGGTCGAGAGCGGCGACTACGCGACCGAGGTCTCCAACCTGGAGGTCAACCGGGTGGGCGTGGCCAATCTGGTGATCGCCTTCGAGGAGCAGGGGGTCCGCCCGGACCTGCTGCTGCCGATGAAGGAGCTCATCGACCGGCGGGTGGCGCGCGGCCACGGCGCCGAGGGCCTGTCCGGGCTCATCGAAGAACTGCGCTGACGCGCCACAGGGCAGAGCGCCACACGAAGCCTGACGCGTCAGAGGCCGGTGCGGCGGAAGGCGGCCAGCGGGATGCCGATCCACGCGGGCCGGTTGCGGGCCTCGTAGCCGACCTCGTAGACCGCCTTGGCCATCTCGAAGGCCCGCAGCAGGGCCGCGTCGCCGGCCGAGATGGTCCCGCCGCCGTCGGTGTAGCCGTCGAGGAAGGCGGTCCGGTTACGGGCGGCCCACTCCTCGGCCTTCGGCTCCAGCGACGCGGCGTCGGGCCGCCCGGCCAGCAGGTGCCTGGCCGCGTAGTCGAACGAGCGGAGCATCCCCGCCACGTCCCGCAGGGGCGACGACAGCGCCGTGCGCTCGGCCAGCGGCTGCCCTGGCTCGCCCTCGAAGTCCAGCACCACCCAGTCGGTGTTGGTGCGCATCACCTGGCCCAGGTGGTAGTCGCCGTGGACCCGCTGCACGGGCACCTCGGTGGTCAGCTCCTGGACCCGGTGGTAGACGGCCTCGATCGCGCCGACGTGCTCGCGCAGCTCCGGCACCTCCGCCACGGCCCTGCCGAGCCGTTGCCTGAAGCCCTCGGACATCCGCTTGACCTCGTGCGTCTCGATGACGTCGGTGGGGAACGCCTCGGCCAGCTCGTGGTGGACGCGCGCGGTGGCCGCGCCGAGCCGGAAGGACTCGCCGGCGAAGTCGCCGCCCGCGTCGGCCGCGCTGACGCCGGACACGGTGGCGTAGAAGTCGCGGACGCTGGCGAGCGCGAGGTCCCAGCCGTCGTTGGAGTTCGACAGGAACTCCTGCATGAACGCCAGCGTCGTCGGGACGCCGTCGAGGTCGGTCTCCACCCATCCGTACGGCTGGGCGATGTGCGGCGCGTGGCGCTCGGCGAGCGCGGTGACGATCTCCAGCTCGGGATTGATCCCGGGGACGAGCCGGCGGAACAGCTTGCAGATGTACGCGTCGCCGAACACGAGCGAGGTGTTGGACTGCTCGGCGCCCAGCACGAGGCTGCGCAGGGAGGTGTCGATCTCCAGGTCCGGGAGGTGGCGGAAGCGCACCGTCTCCCAGTCGCAGTCGCGTCCCATGCAGTCGAGCAGCCACGGGGTGAGCTCGTGGTCGTGGACCGCGTCGTAGGCGTACCAGTCGGAGTGGGAGGGCCCCTCTTGGAAGGTGTACGGGCCGTAGTTGCCGATCAGCGCGTGCGAGAGCCGTTCGGGCAGGTCGGAGCGCATGCCGAGGAGCAGCTGGTAGCGGTCGCGCGTGCCTTCCTGCCACACCGACACGATCAGGTGACGCAGGCCGGGGTCACCGGACTCGATCGTGGCGTCGGAGTCGATCGACACTCTGTCGATCGGGCGCCCCTTGCCGCCGAACCATCGTTGACGACCGATCCATGCGGCAAGGAGCTCCTCAAGCACGTCCTATTCCTCCTGGGTGGCTGCCGGCGGGAGGGTGAACCAGTAGAACCCATGCCCCGGAAGCGTCAAAAGATACGGAAGCTCGCCAATTGGTGGGAATGGGACCCCGCCCATCGTCTCGACAGGTGAGACGCCGACGAATCTCCGCAGGTCCAGCTCCACCGGCTGGGGGAAGCGGGACAGGTTGTTGACGCACAGCATCCGGTCGTCGCCCAGCTCGCGGACGAACGCCAGGACGCTCGGGTTGGAGGAGTTGAGCTCGATGAACTCGCCGAGCCCGAACACCGGGTGGCGCTTGCGGATCTCGATCATGCGCCGGGTCCAGTGCAGCAGCGAGCCGCCGTTCTTCTGCTGCGCCTCGACGTTGAGACCCTGGTAGCCGTAGATCGGGTCCATGATCACCGGCAGGTAGAGCCGCCCCGGGTCGCAGTCGGAGAACCCGGCGTTGCGGTCCGGGTCCCACTGCATGGGGGTGCGCACGCCGTCGCGGTCGCCCAGCCAGATGTTGTCGCCCATGCCGATC
>NZ_JBEXDT010000114.1:0-25100 GCF_040605905.1 Nonomuraea sp. NPDC005501
GTTCATCGGCGACACGTTCGTCATGGCGGGCGCGCTGTTCCTGGCCGGGCTGGCGATCTCGCCGACGCTCATCACGGGCTTCTCGCTGACCGAGCTGCTCAAGCTGGCCGTGCAGCGGCCGGCGCTGCTCGGGCCGCGCTTCGACGCGCTCGACCCGCAGGCGTTCACCGTGGCCGACCACGTGACGCTGTGCCAGGTGATCGCGGCGGCGGGCGGCACGGCGGCGGCCGGTCACGGCGGGCGGGAGTGGGTGGACCGGCTGCTGGAGCACGCGCCGGACGAGGCGGCGCGGGTGCTGGTGACGCGGTTCGCGGTGGAGGCGATCCAGGCCGACTCGCACGTCGAGGAGCGCTACGGCGCGGCCATGCTGGCGGCCATCGAGGCCATCGCGGTCGACCGGGCGATCGCGCAGGTCAAGTCCCGCATCCAGCGGCTCAATCCGGTGGAGGAGCAGCAGGAGTACAACAGGCTGTTCGGCGAGCTGGTGGCATTGGAGCAGCAGCGGCGGGTGCTGAGGGAACGCGCGGCCGGAAGCTGAGTCCCCGCCCAAGAGGACATTGCCGAGCTGTTGTGCAGGAAAAATACTCGCATCAGTCAGGTGTCCGTGCGCCGCGTCCGGCCGGGCCTCGCCGCCGGAGCCGTCCGGGGACGTTCGGGCAGGCCGCGGCGGGAGCACCCACCCGATGGCCCGGCGGCCGCCCCGTTACCCGGTCGCGTAATTGACTTTTCTTTCCTGATCAAACTCCTGTCAAACCTTTAATAGATCTCGGTTTGGTAAGGGGAGACTCCTTACCTTCTGTGCCAAAAATGGGTCTGCCATTTTATGGAAGCAATACTGCAGACTGTCTCCCGTGGGTGCATCGGTGCTGCCAAGTGGGCCGCCATCGGTAGATCAGGTGGCGGATCTCGTCGCGAAAGGAAGAGAGCGCGGAAGCGTAACCGTCGATGACGTCGCAGCCGCGCTTGACCGATCCGAGTTGCCGTCCGACGCGCTGGAACGCGTCGTGCGGATGCTCGCCGAGAACGGTGTGGAGGTCCTTGAGCCCCAGGGTGACGAGGAGCCCTCCCGCCCCGATGAGGAAGACGTCGGCAAGCGCGCGCCGACCAGCGATCTGGTCCGCATCTATCTGCGGGAGATCGGCCGGGTGCCGCTGTTGACGGCTGAGGAGGAGGTGGAGCTCGCCAAGTCGATCGAGGCCGGTCTGTTCGCCGAGGACAAGCTCGGCAACGGGGTCTCACGCCTGGCCTTCCCGGAGTTCAGGGAGCTCGTGTGGCAGGGCACGAGGGCCAAGCAGCGCCTCATCGAGGCCAACCTCAGGCTCGTGGTGTCGATCGCCAAGCGGTACGTGGGGCGAGGGATGCTGTTCCTGGACCTGATCCAGGAGGGCAATCTCGGCCTGATCCGCGCGGTGGAGAAGTTCGACTACACCAAGGGCTACAAGTTCTCCACCTACGCCACGTGGTGGATCCGGCAGGCGATCACGAGGGCGATCGCCGACCAGGCACGCACGATCCGGATCCCCGTCCACATGGTGGAGACGATCAACAAGCTCGTCCGGGTGCAGCGCCAGCTCCACCAGGACCTCGGCCGCGAGCCCGTGCCCGAGGAGATCGCCAAGGAGATGGACCTCCCGGTGGACCGGGTGGTGGAGATCCAGCGCATCGCGCAGGAGCCGGTGTCGCTCCAGTCGCCGATCGGCGAGGAGGACTCCGACCTCGGCGACTTCATCGAGGACGCGGACGCGGTGGTGCCGATGGAGGCGGCCGCCTTCATCATGCTGCAGGACCAGCTCGACGACATCCTCGCGACGTTGTCGGACCGTGAGCAGCGCATCATCCAGCTCCGCTTCGGCCTGGCCGACGGGCATCCGCGCACGCTGGAGGAGGTGGGGAGGGAGTTCGGCGTCACCCGGGAGCGCATCCGGCAGATCGAGTCGAAGACCCTGGCCAAGCTCCGCCACCCGACACGGGCGCAGATGCTGCGGGACTACCTGGACTGACCGTTCCAGGCGTACGAGGGGCCCGGGGGTTCACCCCCGGGCCCCTCGTACGCGGGCCGGGTCTACGAGCAGCCCTCGAACTGGGGGACCGCCGGCGTGGACAGGTCGAGGCCGGCCCGCCCGAACCAGTCGTGCAGCAGCCGCGAGGCCGTCCCGTCCTGGTACATGGTGGTGATGGCCCGGTTGACCGCCTCGCAGCCCTCGACGTCGCTCTTGCGCATGCCCACGCCGGTCCGCTGCTCGTTGAACTGGGCGTTGGCCAGCCGCAGGCCGGAGCCGTCCTTGATGGCCAGACCGGCCAGGATGATGTCGTTGGTGGTGATGGCGTCCACGCGGTTCTGCTTGAGCGCCGCCAGGCACGCCGCGTAGTCGGGGAACGGCACGACCTGCGCCGCGACCTTGCGCTCCTCCACCACCCGCTGGGCGGCGTTCGAGCCCTTGACCTCGCAGATGCGCCGCCCCTTGAGGTCGCGGACGTTGCGGATGCCGCCGTCGTCGCCCCGGACCAGGATGTCCTGGTAGGAGATGTGGTACGGCCCGGCGAACAGCACCTTCTGCTTGCGGTCCATGCTGATCGTGTACGTGGCCAGCACGAGATCGGCCTTGCCGGAGGTGATCGCCTTCTCGCGGTCGGCGGCGAGCACGGGCTCGAAGTCCACGCGCTTGCCGAGCTTGCCGGCGATGTAGCGGGCCACGTCGATGTCGAAGCCCTCGAACGTGCCGTCGGGCTTGCGGTAGCCGACGGAGGGCAGGTCGGGGCGCACCCCGATGACGATCGTGTCCGCGTCGAGGACCGACGTGTGCTCGGCCGCCGCGCAGCCGCCGGCGAGCAGGCCGGTCGCGGCCAGCAGGACGGCCGCCAGCCCGGCCCTGAGCGCGGCCGGGCGCGGGAAGATCCGCTTCATCGGTACTCCTTCAGCCGGGGCCAGACGCCCGCCAGCACCAGCAGCGCGATGCCTCCGATCGCGAACGGGGCGAGCCTCCACAGGTCGTCCAGAGCCTGCTCGCCGTCGTCGATCTTCCGGTCGAAGGCCAGCTCGTGACCGCGTGACAGCGTCACCAGCGCGTCGTCGTAGGCGTCGAACGCCTGCCGGACCGGGCCGAGCCGGGCGGCGACGGCCTCGTCGGCCCGCCCGGAGGCGGCGAGGGACCGGAAGCCGGTGTCGGCCCGCTGGAACGCCTGGTAGGCGGCCAGCGCCCGCTCGCCGTCGGGGCCGTCGAGGCGGTTCCCCATGAGGCCGAGGTAGCCGTCGCCGGTGCCGGCCACCTTGGCGTGGTAGGCGTCGAGGTTGCCGGCCGGCAGGTAGAACACGGTCATGGCCTTGTCGAGGTAGGTGTGCTCGTAGGTGTCGGCCCGGACCTTGTCCAGCACGTAGCGGCTCTGGTCGCCCTGCATGCTGTTGCTGATCGCGCGGGCCCTGGCGACGTTGAGCACCGGGTCGAACCCCTGGCTCTTGGCGGCCCGCAGGTCCCGCTCGTCCTGGGCGAGCACGCTCGCCCCGGCCACCAGCGCGAGGGCCGTCACCAGGGTGGCGGCCAGCAGCGCGAGCCCGAACACCCGCCGGAAGCGCCGAGCCAGGTACACCTGGAGCCACACCAGGCAGGCCAGCGCCACCAGCCCGGTCACGATCACCACGCCGCGCAGCGCCGGCACGGTGACGCTCTTCTCGTCGTACGTGCGGCGCACGATCGTGCCGCTCTCCAGGGTCAGGTTGTACGCCTGGGGGAGCAGGACGAGCCGCATCAGGTCGGTGGCCTGCCGGTAGACCGCGACCACCTTGTCCGACGGGGCCCCGGCCGGGTGGCGGGCCTGGGAGTCGAGCAGCAGCGCCTGACCGACCAGCCGCTCGTAGCGGCCGAGCCCGTCGAGCACCGACTGGACGGTCTTCCGCTCGGCCGGGTCGTCGCCGGACAGCTCGAACGCCTTCATCAGCGCGTCGTTGGCCTCGGAGCGGCGCTGCTCGTACCGGGCGAGCGCCTGCTGACGCTCCTTGCCGTACTCCTGGCCCATGAGCAGCGCGTCGGCGATCTGCGCGTCCATGTCGCTGAGCCCGAAGTACAGGCCGGCGGTGGCGAGGACCTGGGGGCCGGCGTCGCGCCCGATGACGCGCAGCCCGTCGCGGGCGGCGGCGCTGCCGACCGCCAGCGACCCGAACATCAGCGCCAGGGCGGCGACGGTGACGCCGGTGATGACCCGGATCCCGCGGGGCACGCTGCGGCGTGTCGCCGGCCGGCCCGGCGACGGGACGGCCGGGACCCGGGCGGGGGTGGCAGGGGCTGGCGGGGCGGCCGGCGGCGGTAAGGGTGACGGTGGCGGCGCCTGGACGGTGGTCACGGCGTTCCCTCCCTGATCGTGATGACCGTCCACGCGCCCACGTGGATGCGGTCGCCCGCCCCCACGGGGACGGGCACGTTGACGGCGACGGGCTTGCCGTTGATGCGCGTGCCGTTGGCGGAGCCGGGGTCGACGAGCATCCACGACCCGTCCTGCTGCGCGAGCAGCACGGCGTGCAGGTGGGAGACCCCCGGGTCCTCGGGCGGCCCGGTCAGGTCGATCTCGGGCCTGGCGGCGCGGGTCCTGCTGCCGCGCCCGATGCGGACCTGGTCGCCGGCGAGCGGGAAGGAACGCTCCGGGCAGTACGGCGGGAAGGCGACGGCGTGGGCGTCCGGCCCGCCCTGGGCGACGACCTCCTCGTAGTAGGCGAGGTCGGCGCCCGTGACCGCCTCCCAGCGGGCCCCGACGACCTGGACGCGGGGCGGCGCGCTGCCGGAGTAGTCGTGGCCGCACACCTCGCAGTACTGGCCGGCGCGCGGCGTCCGGCACACCGGGCACTCCTCCACCGGCCCCTGCGCGGGCGCGGCCGGGTGCGCCGCGGGCACGGGGGCGCCGGCGGCGCCGGGGGAGGCGGCCATCTGGGCGCCGCAGATGTCGCAGTAGTCGTCGGCGCCCGAGGCGTGACCCTGCGGGCAGGTGGCCATCAGGAGCCCTCCCCGCCCTGCCGCAGCCTGCTCGTGCGGACCGAGCCGGTGTCGAGCTCGATCTCGTCGGCCTTGTCCACGTTGCGGCGCAGCCGGGCGGTGCCGTCGTGCGGGTCCACCTCGACGACCTTGTCCAGCAGCCGCGCCGTGTCCGCGCGGCCCGACTCGGACGCGATCTGCCGGGCCTTGGCCAGGCGGGCCGTCGCGACGTCCACGTCGCCCGCGGCCCGCGCGCTCAGCCCCTCCTGGATCAGCTCGTGCAGCTCCGCCTGGCCGGTGTAGTGGGCGACCTTCCCGTTGATGCGGGTGGACTGGGCCAGGTCGTCGGTCCACTGGGCGAGCACGTTGCCGCTGGCCAGCACCTCCTGGGTGTCGGGGCGCAGCAGCTTGACCCAGCCCGCGCGGATCTCGGTGCCGATCTGGCCGGGCGGCACCTCGACGCACAGGTGGTACTCGCGCTCCTCCGCGCCCCAGGCGCCGGTGGGGTAGTCACCGGTCAGCGGGTTGACGTCGGTGCGCTTGCCGGTCAGGTCGAGCAGCGTGGGGGAGACCTGCTTGACGAACTTGAGCGTCGCGGTCTGCGGCACCCACACCCGGAACGCCAGCTCGGCCACGGTCTTGCTCATCGACTCCTGGGTGATCCGGCCGAAGAAGGCCGACAGGTCGCCCTGGTTCCTGACGAAGTCGAACGTGCCGAGCAGCGCGTCGGCCACCTTGCGCAGCTCGGCCGGCACCCAGTCGGAGCCCACGCCCAGGCTGTCGCACACGAACGCGCCCGAGCAGGCCGACAGGGCGCGGGCGAAGGCGTCGCTCGTCTCGTTGTTCTGCCCGTCGGTCATCAGCAGGGCGTGCCTGATCGCGTCTGGGTGCTGCATCAGCAGGTCGCGGGCCAGCAGCAGCCACTCGCCGATGGAGGTGCCGCCGTTGGCCGACAGCTTGCCGATGGCGGCCTGCGCCTCGGCCCGGGTGGCGCGCGTGGCCCGCACCAGCGTGCGGCCGCGCGGGTAGACCACGCGGGCCGAGTCGGTGCCGGCGACCACCGCGAAGTTCACGCCGTCGCGCAGCGACTGGACGGCGGTGGCGGCCGCCTGCCGCGCCTCGCGGATCTTGCCCCCGCTCATGGAGCCGGACGTGTCCACGATGATCACTTCGGCGGCCTCGGCCGGCACGGACGTCGTCGTCGTGACCGAGCCGGTGGAGGAGACGGTGAGGATGGCGTGGACCTCACGCCCGTCGAGCGGCAGGTACTTGTTCTGGTCGATCTGGAGCGTGAAGGCGGGCTGGTCACCCATGCTGTCCTCCTACGGGGATCAGGACGATGGTCACGTTGTCGTGGCCTCCGGAGCTCAGCGCGTGGCGCAGCAGCTCGCGGGCCAGGTCGAGGGGGGCGGCGGCGCCGGGGAAGGCGTAGCCGCCGAGGTAGCGCCACAGGCCGTCGCTGCAGATCAGCAGCAGCCCGGGGCCGGGCGGTTCGAGGACGCGGATGCTCGCCTTCCAGTCACCGGCGTCGGCCCCGAGCCACGCGGTGATCTCGCCCGTGGAGATCGCGTGGTCGTCGGTCAGCCGTACTCCGGCCACCGGCCCGGCGGAGTCGTACGGGAGCCAGTAGGCGCGCGTGTCGCCGGCCCAGGCGAGCGTCGCCCGGCCGCCGGACACGACCGCGGAGACGTACGTGCAGGCCGGGGCGTCGTCGACGGAGGACGCCAGCTTGGCCACCGCCCGGCCCGCCAGCTCGAACGCCTCCGCCGAGCTCACCCCGCGCGCCAGGGCCGTGGCCGCCGTCTCCACCGCCAGCGCCGACGCCTCGTCGGCGCGCGGTGAGCTGCCCACGCCGTCGCACACCACCGCCACGGTGACGTCGCCGGCCTCCAGCAGCGCCATCGCGTCCTCGTTGCGCGCGCGGCGCAGCCCCTTGTGGGTCACCGCCGCGGCGCCGCCGGGGAGCGTGAGCTCCGCCTCGTCCCTGCCGGTCGGCTGGCGCAGCCCGCACCGCTCGCAGTAACCCTCGGCGTCGACCGCCTGCGCCCCGCACGCGGCGCAGGCGGGGGCGTCGAGCGCGTGGCCGCACGCCTCGCAGAAGGAGTGGTCGGCCTGCACGGCGGCCTCGCAGACGGGGCACTTCACAGCCACGTCCGGGGGCGTACGGCGTTGGCGCGGTCGATGAGGTCGTGCCGTTCCTGCCGGGTGTCGGCCGCGACGGCCAGCCTGCGGAAGATGCCCTCCAGCCGTTCGCGCAGGCCCCGCTCGGTGAACGGCGCGCCCGCCACGGTGAGCCCGCCCGCACCGCCGCTCGCCCCCGCCCCCGTCGCGGCGGCCGGTGGCGCGCCCGAGGCGTGCAGCCACGCCAGGGCGGCCTGCAGCAGCTCGGCGGCCATCGACTCGCGGCGGCGCGGGTCGAGGTCGGTCAGGTCGTCCAGCCGGTCGGCCGCCGCCGCCAGCTCCTCGGGGCGCAGCGTCTCGGGCCCGTCGGCGCGGGCGACCGACGCCACCAGGGCGAGCTGCGCGGCCACCCGATGGGAGGAGGTGGCCGGCACCTCGTCCAGCACCCGCACCCGGCCGGCCCGGGCCAGCCCGAAGGCCGCGCTCACGTACGCGCGGTCGGTCCGCCACACGCTGTCGTACCAGGGGGCGGCGTCCTGGCCCGAGCACTCCAGGGCGAAGGCGACGGCGAGCTTGGGCGCGCACTCGCCCGGCAGCGCCGAGAAGCACCCGTCGAAGAGTGGCACGGCCCGCTCGGCCCGCCCGAGCGCGAGCTCCAGCACCCCGCGGTACCAGGTGACCCGCCAGTCGCCGGGCAGCGCCCGCTCGGCGTCGTCGAGGGCCTGTGCGGCCCCCTCGGAGCCCTGCTCGGCGAGCAGCCGGGCCCGGGTGAGCCAGGTCTCGGGGGTCTGCTGCATCGCGGCGACCTGCGTGACGAGCTGGGCCGGGTCGCGCCCGACCAGGCCGGCCAGCGCGCCGGCCGCCGGGTCCTCGGGGTCGGCGAGCGGCACGGGCAGCGCCGTCGCCGCCGCGCGCGGGTCGAGCGGGTCGAACACCCGGGCGGCGTCCGCCGACAGCATCGCGCCGGCCGCCACCCGCTCAGGGCCGAACAGCGCGGAGGGCGCCGGGTACGGGCGGCCGTCCGCGATGGCGCTGACCTCGCGCAGCACGCCGACGAGCTGCGCCTCCATCTCCTCGGCGCTCTGGAACCGGGCGGCCGGGTCGGGGGCGGTGGCCCGGCGCAGCAGCCGGATGAACGACTCGGTGCCGAAGCTGCCGGGCAGCGGCGTCTCGACGCCGTTCCTGGCCGGGCTGAACGACGGGATGGCCATCACCGCCAGCGTCCGCCCCACCGTGTAGAGGTCGGAGGCCACCGACGCGGGCCGCGTGTCCAGCTCGGGCGCGTGGTAGCCGAGCGTGGCCCACGACGAGCCGGCCGGCGAGCCGACGCGCTGGACCGCGCCCAGGTCGATGAGCCGGAGCCGCTTGCCGACCCGGATCACGTTGGCCGGCTTCAGGTCGCAGTAGACCAGGCCCTGCTCGTGCAGGTACGCGAACGCGCGCAGGATCTCCCGGCCGTACATGAGGGTCTCGCGCAGCGGCTGCGGGCCCTGGCGGCGCAGCTCGTGCAGCGACTGGCCGCCCACGTACTCCATCACGATGTAGCCGAGGCCGGCCGACCGCTGGAAGTTGAAAATCTTGACGATGTTGGGGTGGTCGACCGTGGTGAGGAAGCGCCGCTCGGCCTCGGCCGCCGCCAGCGCCTCGGCGTCGGCGGTGTTGAGCAGGCCCTTGAGCACCACCCAGCGGCCGTCGAGGTTCTCGTCGGCGGCCAGGTAGACCCAGCCGAGGCCGCCGTGGGCCAGGCAGCCCAGCACCCGGTACTGCCCGCCGACGAGGTCGCCCTTGCCCAGCTTCGGGGTGAACGAGAACTCGTGGCGGCAGTGCGGGCAGAACCCGGAGGTCAGTCCGGGCCGGCCGTCGCGGGAGCGGCCGATCGGCTTGCCGCAGCTCGGGTTGGAGCAGAAACGCTTGTCCTCCGGCACCTCCGGGTCGGCCATGACGGCCGCGGCCGGGTCCCGGTAGGGGACCGACGGGAGGTCGGCCAGCTCGGGCAGCGCGCCCCCGCGGGAGCGGCCGGTGCTGACCGGGCCCGTGAGCGGTCTGCTGGGAGCCGGTGCACCGAGGTCGGCCGGGCCGCCGGCGGGTGCGGAAGAACCCGGTAAGGGGGTGGCGGGCGCCCCGGTGGTTTCGGGGTGGCCGCACAGGTCGCAGTAACCGTCCTCGATCGTGCCCGTGCAACCGGGCTGCCGGCATCCGCTCATCGGCCACCTCCGTGGATAGCGCGCTGGTACAGGTCGACGGCCTCGGCCGCCTTCGTCAGGTCGCAGGGCGCGGTCCACAGCAGCAGCCGCGCCCGCTCGTGGAGCCGGGTCGCCTCCGGGTCCTCGGCCGTGCCCCGCCGCACCGCCATGGCCTGGCAGGCGCCGAGCCGGCCGCGCAGCTCGTCGCGCCGGGCGACCAGGCCGTACATCGCCGCCGCCGTGGCCCGCGCCTGCTCCGCGGCCTGCCGCGCCGCCTGCTCCAGGGCGGTGAGCCGGCGGGCCCGGACAAGCCAGTCGTCGGCGGAGGCGTCGAGCGCGGCCAGCTCGTCCCTCAGGGCGTCCACCCTGCTCGTCGGCGCGGCCCGCGGCGGCAGGGCGATCTTCACGACCACCGCGCCGTGGGCCAGCCTGGCCTCGCTCTCCGCGGCCCGGACCCGGTCGAGCGCGGCGGCCAGGTCTTCACGCCGCCGGCCGTACTCCCGTCTGGCCCGCAGCGCCTCCTCCAGGTCGGCCCGGTGGCCGGCGAGGAGGCGGTCGATCCGGTCGAGGTCGTGGGGGGCCGGCGGGGAGCCCAGGGGGTCCTCCAGGACGGCCGCCCGCATCCGCCCCAGCTCCTCCGCCACGCCCGCCGGTGCCGTGTCAGCCGATGCCGTGTCCGCCCGTGCCGTGTCAGCCGGTGCCGTGTGCGCCTCGACGGCTCCGTCCGGCGCGTCCAGCTCACGGCGGAGCGTGGTCACCTCGCGTAACAGCGCGTCGGCCGCGTCCAGCCGGGGCAGCGCCGCCGACCAGACGGCGTCGATGTCCGCCAGCGCGTCGGTGACCTCCTGGAAGGAGGCGTCCATGCGGGTGACGGCCTCGTCGAGGGTGAGCCGCTCGTCCACCTCGGGCAGCAGCGACCGCTGCTCGACGGGCTTGACCGCGGCCTTCAGCACCACCGAGCGGCCGGCCAGCAACTCCGTCAGCGCGGCGAGCTGGTCGGAGCCGAGCCGCCCGCGCGAAGCCCTGATCTGCTCCGCGTCGCGCAGCACGCCCCGGTAGGCGTCGTACAGCGTCCACAGAGCCGTCAGCGCGGCCTGGCCGGCCATCCAGCGGCGCTGGGTGAGGCCGCGCAGCGGGGCGCCCTTGAGCACCTGGTAGGTGGTGTGTGATTCGAGATCGAGCAGGTGCCCGGAGATGCGGTCGCGTTCGTCCGCCCGGGCGCGCAGCGCGTACTCGGCGCCTTCCCTGCTCATGGGTGGTCCCAGGCCCATCATGCTCCCCGTGAAGAGGGTTCCCGATGCCCCGCTTTTACCGGCTCAACGGCAGGCGCGGTGGGTTGGTTCCGGCGGGTGGGGGAGGTCCCTGACATGACCCTGATTGAACCCTGTCTCGCCTGCAATCCGCTTAAAGGATCTTTTATTGTCAAAGGCATGGGACGCATTCTTCTGATCGCCGCGGCCGTGCTCGCCGCGCTGGTGCTCGTCGGCCCGCTGCTGGGCCTCGCCTTCACCCTGCTCAAGTGGGGCCTCATCATCGGCGTCGTCGCCTTCGGCGTAATGCTTGTATCAAAGTGGACGAAGAGGACATAGCTTCCGCGCGCCGCGCGGCGCATAGTGGGTGAATGGATGCGCGGCCAGCGGTCGACGACGCCGCGCTCGGGCGTGAGGCGCTGTCCGTGCTCGACGCGAACTGGACGGGGACCGCCACCGTGCCCGCGCCCGGCCTCTACCCCCACCAATGGAGCTGGGACTCCGCGTTCGTGGCGATCGGCCTGGCCCGCCACCGCCCCGAACGGTCCCGCGCCGAGCTCCTCAACCTCCTCGCCGGGCAGTGGGCCACCGGGATGGTGCCGCACATCGTCTTCCACACTCCGGAGGCGTACTTCCCCGGGCCGTCCGTCTGGCGCTCGTACGAGCACGAGTCGGCCCCCCGCGTGCTCACCTCCGGCCTCACCGCGCCGCCGGTGCACGCGCTGGCCGTGTGGTGCGTCTACCAGCACACCGGAGACGCCGGCTTCGTGCGGCGCGCCTACCCGTCGCTGGTCGCGCAGCACGCCTATCTGGCCGCCACCCGCGACCTCGGCGGCGCCGGGCTCGCCGCGATCATCCACCCCTGGGAGTCGGGGATGGACGACAGCCCGGCCTGGGACCCGCCGCTCGCCGCCCTCCCCGAGATCCGGTACGGGTACCGCAACGTCGACCTCGACGAGCGGCACCCCGACAGCGACCACGACCGCTACGTCTGGCTCGCCCTGCGCTACCGCAACGCCGGCTACCGGCCCGAGTACCTGCGCGACGAGCACCCGTTCGCCATCGAGTGCCCGATGTTCAACGGCATCTGGCTCGCCTCCTGCCAGGCGCTGGCCGAGCTGGCCCCGCTGGCCCGCGCCGACCCCGCCCCGCACGCCGAGCAGGCCGAACGCATCCGGCGCGCCCTGCTCGACCGCCTCTGGGACGGCTGCTTCTACGCCCGCGACCTGCGTGCCGGCCGGCTCATCCCGATCTGCACGGTCGGCGGGTTCGGGCCGCTGCTCGACCCCGGGCTGCCCGGCGAGCACGTCGCCGCGCTCGTCGACGTGCTCCAGTCGGCCCGGTTCATGGGGGCGACCGGCTACCCGGTGCCGAGCTGCGAGATCCGCGCGTCCCAGTTCGACCGCACCCGCTACTGGCGCGGCCCCTCCTGGGTGAACACCAACTGGCTGCTGCGCCGCGCCGCCTCCCTGCACGGCCTCGGGCCGCTGCGCGACCAGCTCACCAGCGGCACGCTGCGCCTGGTCCGGCAGGCCGGCTTCCGGGAGTGCTTCGACCCGTTCGACGGCAGCGGGCGCGGCTGCCGCGACTTCTCGTGGAGCGCCGCGCTGACCCTCGACCTGCTCGCCGATAACGTGGAGCCATGAGCCTGCTGCACCGCCTGCCCTCCGACGTCCGCAAGTCCCTGGCGACCGTGCCGGGGGAGCGGGTGCTCACCTTCGCCGGATCCGACGGCGGCTACGTGGTCGCGACCGACCTCGCGCTGTTCCTGTCCGACGGGACGCGGGTGCCGTACGAGACGGTCGACAAGGCGGCGTGGAACGAGGAGGGGCTGCGCGTCCTCACCACCGACGGCCGGTGGCACCAGGAGCGCATCAGCGAGCCGCGGCTGCTGCCGGAGACCGTCCGGGAGCGGGTCAACTCCACGATCATCGTCAACAAGCACGTCTCGTTGCCGGGGCGGGGCGGCGTGCGGCTGGTCGCCCGGCGCAGGCCGGGGGGCGACATGCTCGGCTGGACGCTGGTCTTCGACGACGGCCTCGACCCCACCGACCCCGGGCTGCGCGCCCAGGCGGAGCAGGCCCTGGAGGGGGTACGACGGAGCATGGGCGTCTGAAGCCCAGGATCTGTCCTTGGGGAGGCGGGCGTGTGCGGGCGGCCTGGGAGATGCCGCCGCACACGCCCGCAGATCTTCCGGGGGGCCGGCCTCGGGTGGCCGCCGGACCGGTCAGTAGGGGATGCCGGTCTCGTTGGGTTTCTTCTCGCCCATGCCGCTCTGGTCCGGCCAGCCGGTGCCCGTGTCGTGGTCGTGGCCGCCCAGGAACGGGATCTTGTCCTGGAGCGTGCCACCGACCCGCTCACGGGCCACACCGGCCACCTTCGACACCTGCGCGCCCACGACTCCCGCGGCCTCCTGGACCCTCGGGTCGTCGCTCAGGCGCTGGGCCATCTTCTTGATCTGCTCGTACCGTTCACGACCTGCCCGGCTGCCGAGCACGTACCCGACGGCCAGACCGACGGCGAACGTCATTCGATATCGCATTTCGCACCTCCGATGTCTCCGGGCCTACCCCGATGACGATGCGACACGCACTCCGGGAGTGCGCTAATGTAGTCCTGCGCCGAACGGAAGGGGTCAAAGAGCCCCCCGATCAGCGCCGAAGCACGATCCCGCGTAGCTCAACGGCAGAGCAGCCGGCTGTTAACCGGCAGGTTATAGGTTCGAGTCCTATCGCGGGAGCTTTTGAGAGACGCATAGCTCAGGCCCCTTCCTGGTTCCAGGAAGGGGCCTGAGTCGTTCCGGGACCGGCGCGCGGGCCGGCGTGGCCTGTGAGCGGTCATCTTCCGGGCACGGGTCCACGGCCGGGGGCGCCGGCGTACGGCGGTGACGGGGAAGGGCGCGGGTCAGCGGGTTCTCGTGTCCCGGTCGGCGCCGACGACCCCGTACAAGGCCCAGCCGAGGCCCAGGAGGACTCCGCCGACCCCCGCGACCACGCCCACCTGCTCGGAGCCGAGCAGGGCGAGGACCGCGATCAGGGCGGCGAAGGCGAGCGACAGGCCGAGCATGACCCTGTTGTAGACGCGCTTGTTCATGCATCACACGATCACCATTCCGGAGCCCGCGGGGTATCCACCGATCGGTGGACATGTCTCGTTAATCGGGGAAAACTGCGCTTCATGGGTGGCGGGGGGCGCGCGAGCGCGCGGTCGGAGGACGTCTGGCTGCGCTCGTACCCGTACTGGGACGCCTACTACGCGGTCGTGCTCGCGGTGACCGTCGTCGTGGTGGCCGCGCAGGCCGATGGCACGACCACGGGTCCGGCCGGGCAGGCGGGGCCGTTCGTGGCGATCGGGCTGCTGCTCGTACTGGCGCTCGCGTACGCGCTCGCCGGGCGCAGGGCGGTGCGCGACCGACGGCGGCACGTCCGCGAGGCCCGCTGGTACGCCGCCGCGATGCTGGTGCTGTTCACCGCGGCCGGCCTGGCCGAGTCCGCCTCCGCGATCGCCCTGTCGGCGCTGCTGCCCATGGCGTTCATGTCCCTGCCGACGGCGTGGGCCGTGGGGGTCGTGGTGGGGCTGTTCGCGGCCCCGGCCGCCTGGCTGCTGCCGAGCGCCGGGGCCGATCCGTGGGGGGCCGTCATGACGCTCGGGGTCGGGCTGCCCGCCGGCGCCCTGCTCGGCACGTCCATCGGCCGGCTGTCCGCGCAGAACCGGCAGCGTGCCCGGCTCATCGAGGAGCTGGACCGCACCCGGGACGAGCTGGCCAGAATGAGCCAGGAGGCCGGGGTGCTGGCCGAGCGTGAGCGGCTGGCCGGCGACATCCACGACACGCTGGCCCAGGGGTTCGCGGGGATCATCATGCTGCTCCAGGCAACCGAGGCGGTCACGGGTCCCGATCGGCACCTGGAGCTGGCCGTACGGACCGCCAAGGAGAGCCTGGCCGAGACGCGGGCGCTCATCGCGGCGCTCGCGCCGCCCGCGCTGAGCGGCGCGTCGGTGGAGGAGGCGCTGCGGCGGCTGGCCGCGGGGTTCGGGCTGCCGGTGGAGGTGGCCGTCGGCGGCGCGCCCGTGCCGCTGTCCCCCGCGGCCGAGGTCGTCGTGTTACGCGTCGCCCAGGAGGCGTTGGCGAACGTCCGCAAGCACGCCCGCGCCCGTTCCGTCCGTCTCGCGCTGGAGTACGGAGAGGGCCGCGTACGGCTGACGGTGAGCGACGACGGGTGCGGCCTCGACCCGGCGCGCCCGACCGCCCGGCCCGGCCCCGAGGACGGACGCGAGGAGGGACCCCAGGGGGAGGGGAAAGCCGGGGTGCTGGGCGGGGGGTTCGGGGTGCCGGGGATGCGTCGCCGGGTGGCCGGGATCGGCGGCACGCTGACCGTGGACGGGGCGCCGGGGCAGGGCACCACGGTCACCATGGAGGTGCCGTGCTCACCGTCCTAATCGTCGACGACCATCCCGTCGTACGGGAGGGGCTGCGCGGCATGCTCGCCGCCGAGCCCGGCATCGAGGTGGCCGGGGAGGCCGGGTCCGGCGACGAGGCGGTGGCCGTGGCGCCCCGACTGCGGCCGGACGTCGTCCTCATGGACCTGCGCATGCCGGCCGGCGACGGGGTGAGCGCCATCCGGCGGATGGGCCCGGAGTTCCGGGTCATCGTGCTGACGACGTACGAGGGTGACGCCGACGTCGGGCGGGCGCTGGCCGCGGGCGCCGCCGGCTACCTGCTGAAGGACGTGTCACGGGCGGAGCTGGCCGCCGCCGTGCGCGCCGTGGCCGGTGGCGGGACGGCCCTGGCGCCTTCGGTCGCGGCCCGCCTGGCGGGCGCCCGGGCGCGCGATCCGGCGGCGACCGGCCACTTCACGGCGAAGACTCCGGCGGTCCCCGAGGGCGCCGGGCTGTCCGCGCGCGAGCGGGAGGTGCTGGAGCTGGTCGCGCGGGGCCTGACGAACGCCGAGATCGGCCGCCGGCTGTTCATCGGCGAGGCCACGGTCAAGACCTACCTGTTGCGGGTCTTCCGCAAGCTCGGCGTGGGCGACCGGACCTCGGCCGTCCTGGTGGCCATGGAGCTGGGCCTGGTCCGCGGCATCGGCCGTTCGACTCCCACCTGATGAAGGTTCACTGTTTGTAGCGTTAAGGTCACACCTTCTTGCATTTGCGGTGACAAGAAGGGGGTGAGCCGCCAGGATGGGGTGGCCGTGCCCCTGGTTCGCGGGACACGGCAGCCGCGGACAGGCCGTGTGGGCGGTGTGGAGAGGGCACCGCCGGCAGGAGTGTGCCGCCGACCCGGAATCGGTGGGGTGCTCCGTGAGCGAAAAGTGCTGGTTTCTGCGTGCGTACCTGGATCCGGTCTCTCCGTCCCTTCGACTCCATCGCCGTGCAGACGCTCATCGAGCGGACGATCGACGTCCGCGAGGCCGAGCGCTTCATCAGAATGTTCCACGCCGAGAATCCCGCCGCGGGATCTCCCCAGGCCCGCCTGCGTGAGGTGGCCGCGGACATCGCCCGTCACGGCACCTACGCCCACACCTTCGCGGAGCTGGAGTTCGGCGCCAGGGTGGCCTGGCGCAACAGCAACCGGTGCATCGGCCGCCTCTACTGGCGCTCCCTCAGGCTCCGCGACCGGCGGCAGGTCACCAGTGCCGAGGGGGTGGCGATCGAGTGCGTCGAGCACCTGCGCGAGGCGGCCAACGGCGGCCGCGTCCGGCCCACCATCACGGTCTTCGCCCCCGACGTCCCCGGCCGTCCCGGGCCCCGGGTGCTGAACGAGCAGCTCATCCGCTACGCCGGGTACCGCGACGCCGACGGGCGGGTGGTCGGCGACCCGCGCAACGCCGGCTTCACCGACATGGTGACGGCGTCGGGCTGGCGCGGGGCGGGCGGCCGGTTCGACGTGCTGCCCCTGGTGGTGCAGGCCGGGCGCGGCAAGCCGCTGGTGTGCAGCCTGCCGGGTGACGCGGTCCTGGAGGTGCCGATCGTCCACCCGCACTACCGGTGGTTTGAGGAGCTCGGGCTGCGCTGGCACGCCGTGCCGGCCATCTCCGACCTGTGCCTGGAGATCGGCGGCATCTGCTACCCGTGCGCCCCGTTCAACGGCTGGTACATGGGCGCGGAGATCGGCGCCCGCAACCTGGCCGACGCCGACCGTTACGACCAGCTTCCGGTGGTGGCCGGGCGGCTGGGGCTGGACACCTCCACCGAGCGGTCCCTGTGGCGCGACCACGCGCTGGTGGAGCTGAACGTGGCGGTGCTCCATTCGTTCGAGCGGGAGGGGGTGACGATGACCGACCACCACACCGAGTCGCGGCGCTTCCTCACGCACCTGGAGCGGGAGGAGAAGGCGGGGCGGGTCTGCCCGGCGGACTGGTCGTGGATCGTCCCGCCGATCTCGGGCGGGGCGACGCCGGTGTTCCACCGCTACTACGACAACTCGTCGCTCACCCCGGCGTTCGTACGTCACAAATGACGCGCCGCGAGTGAGCGGCGGCCTTGCCCGCGCCTGCTAGAACATGGTTCGGTTGGCGCATGGACGAACTCGTGCTCTCCTCCGTCGACCAGGGCGTTCTGACCCTCACCTTCAACCGTCCCGACCGGCTCAACGCGTGGACGGTCGCGATGGGGAGGCGCTACTTCGACCTGCTGGAGGAGGCCGCGAAGGATCCGGCCGTGCGCGCCGTCGTGGTCACCGGCGCGGGCAAGGGGTTCTGCGCGGGCGCCGACTTCCGGACGCTCGGCCGGATCCAGGACGGCAGCTACGACGAGAAGCCGGACCCGCGGCCCAACACCTTCCCGGTGACCATCGGCAAGCCGGTGGTCGCGGCGGTCAACGGGGCCTGCGCCGGGCTCGGGATGGTCCACGCGCTCGTCTGCGACCTCGTCTTCACCGCCGACGACGCCAAGTGGACCACCGCCTTCGCGCGCCGCGGCCTGATCGCGGAGTACGGCCTGGCGTGGGTGCTGCCGCGGCTCATGGGGCAGCAGCGGGCCATGGACGTCCTGCTCTCGGGGCGCGTCTTCACCGGCCGCGAGGCGTACGAGATGGGGCTGGTCAACCGGTCGGTGCCGGCGGACAGGCTGCTCGCCGAGGCGCAGGAGTACGCCGGGGAGCTGGCGGCGCACTGCTCGCCGGCGTCGATGGCGGTGATCAAGCGGCAGGTCTGGCACGACTGGGAGGTCACGCTGGCCGAGTCGGCCGAAGCGGCGACCGCCGAGATGGTCGCCTCGTTCGGCCGGCCCGACTTCGCGGAGGGCGTCGCGTCCTTCCTCGAACGCCGCCCTCCGAACTTCCCCTCCCTGTAGGAGGCGAGCGCTAGGCGCGGCGGCGGGCGCCCGGGCTCGGGACCGCGGGCAGGAAGCGCGGCGCCCGCCAGCCCCGCTCCGCGTACGCGGCCGAGACGCTCTCCCGCACGCCGTCGAGGCGCTCCTCCGCCACCAGGGCGATCGCCGAGCCGCCGAACCCGCCGCCGGTCATCCGCGCCCCGCGGGCCCCGCCCCGGAGGGCTGCCTCGACCGCGACGTCCAGCTCCGGCGACGACACCTCGTACTGGTCGCGCAGCGACAGGTGCGAGGCGTTGAGCAGCGCGCCGATCTCGGTGACGGCGCCCGCCCGCAGCAGCCCGACCAGGGCCTCGACCCGGTGGTTCTCCGTGACGACGTGCATGGTGCGCCGGCGCTCGGCGCCCTGCAACCGCTCCAGCGCGCCGGCGAGGTCGGTGACGTCCCGCAGCGCCTGGACGCCGAGCTTGCGGGCCGCGGACTCGCACTCGGCGCGGCGCTTGGCGTACTCGCCGCCCGCGTGCTCGTGGTGGACCTGCGTGTCGATGATGAGGATGCGCAGCCCGTGGGAGGCCAGGTCGAGCGGGATGGGCCGGGAGCCAAGCGAGCGGCAGTCGAGGAACAGCGCCTTGCCCTCCTCGCACAGCGCCGAGGCGGCCTGGTCCATGATGCCGCACGGCATGCCGACGAAGTCGTTCTCGGCCCGCTGCGACAGCAGGGCCAGCTCCATGGGGGTCATGCCGAGGCCGTGCAGGTCGTTGAGCGCGGACGCGACCGCCACCTCCAGGGCGGCGCTGGAGCTGAGCCCGGCCCCCTGCGGCACGTCGCCGTCGATGGCGATGTCGGCGCCCGGGACCGGCTCGCCGAGCCGTTCGGACAGCATGGCGAGCACGCCGACGACGTAGCGGGTCCAGCCGCGCGCGTCCTCGTGCCGCTCGATCGTGACGGGCTCGCCGCCCGACTGGAGGGACAGCAGCCGGATCGTCCCGTCGCCGCGCGGTGTGACGGCGGCCGTGACGCCCCACGGCACGGCGAAGGGCAGCACGAAGCCGTCGTTGTAGTCGGTGTGCTCACCGATCAGGTTGACCCGGCCGGGCGCGTGCCAGACCGTCCGGGGCTCCGCGCCGAACGCCGCACTGAACGCTTCAACAACGCGCATAATCGAACACTCCTCAACAAAGGCCCGGTCGTAGACTAGCGCGCGTGGAGGAGCTGCTGGATCCCGGCCTCGGCTCGGTCCGGGTCTGGCTGAAACGCGACGACAACAAGGCCCGCAAGCTGAGGTACAACCTCGGCCATCCGCGCGTGCTCACCTTCGGCGGCGCCTACTCCAACCACCTCAGGGCGGTGGCCGCGGCGGGCCTGCGGCACGGGTTCGAGACGATCGGCGTCGTCCGGGGCGAGGAGCGGCTGCCGCTCAACCCGTCGCTGGCGTACGCGGCCGACCGCGGCATGACGCTCACGTACCTGGACCGCGCCGCGTACCGGCTCAAGCACACCCCCGAGGTGGAGGCGGCGCTGCGTGAGCGGTGGGGCGAGGTGCTGATCCTGCCCGAGGGCGGCAGCAACGCGGCGGCCGTGCGCGGCTGCGCCGAGCTGCCGGCCGAGATCGAGGCCGAGACGCGCGGCGGCTACGACGTCGTCTGCTGCCCCGTCGGCACGGGTGGCACGCTGGCGGGCATCGCGGCGGGGCTGCCCACCGGCCGGCGGGCGCTCGGGTTCGCGGTGCTGAAGGGCGCCGGGTTCCTGGCGGGCGAGGTGGCCCGGCTCCAGCGCGAGGCGTACGGGCGGGTGCGGGAGAACTGGTCGATCGACCTCGACCACCACTTCGGCGGGTACGCGCGCACGACGCCCGAGCTGCGCGCCTTCGCCGCCCGGCACGGGGTGGAGGAGGTGTACGTGGCCAAGATGCTCCGCGGCGTCGTGGACCTCGCCCGTCGGGGCGGGCTCGCGCCCGGCACCCGGGTCGTGGCGGTCGTGACCGGCGAGCCCTTCCCGCCGCGCTCCTAGGGCCGGGTCAGCCCTCCACACTCGTCGCCGTGTGCGCCGCGCCGACCGGCTTGGACTCGGGGGAGCCGCGCTGGCGCAGGTAGATGGAGAGCACCACCATCGACAGCACGGCCAGCAGCTCGGACTGCCAGTTCTGCAGCGACCGGTCCCAGAACTCGGAGGAGGTCACGTACCACCCCCAGTTGACCGGATCGCGCAGGTCGCCGATCCGCTCGGAGTTGTAGGCCGCCAGCCCCGCCACCGCCTGCGCCAGCCACGACAGCACGAAGATGGTCCCCATCACCAGGCCGAGCGAGTTGCTGTACAGCCAGAGCCGCGCGCCCCCGGCCTTGGCCCAGGCCGGGGAGTCCTCCTTGGCGTGCGCGCCGACGAGCTGCTCCTCGTCCGACTCGGCGCCCTCCTCGCCCGGCTTCTTGGACTCCGGTGAGCCCTTCTGCACCAGCCAGACGGTCAGCACGATGAACAGCAGGAACTGCAGGTACTCCGACTGCCAGTTCTCCGCCACGTCCACCGCGAACGACGACGACGTCGCGTACTCCCAGACCGACACGGGCTGCAGGCCGTTGACCAGCTGCTGCTCGTTGAAGTGCGTCGCCCCGGCCCAGGCCTGCCCCGCCAGCGTCAGCAGGAACAGCACCAGGAACGTCACCGACAGCGTGCTGTCCTTGATCCGCCTCATGCGGCCCCCTTCGGCGCGCTCACAGCCGCGCCAGTCCGAGCGCGAAGAAATAGATCAGCCCGGCCGCGATCAGGACGAGCGTCAGCGTGAACATGACCCGCATCAGTCCTCCACCTCGCAGTCGTAGGGGAGGTCGTGCCGCGGCTCGCACCCGGCCGCCGTGACCCGCCAGCCGTCGGTGAACTGGTGCAGGAACACCGTGTCGCCCTGCAGTCGCACGAGGGCGTCGGCGCCCCACACCTCGACCGCGGTGACCCGGCCGCCCGGGCCGAGCTTCAGCGCGGCCAGCGCCTGGGCGCAGGTCTCGTCCGGGTCGGGCAGCTTCTCGGCGGTCGTGCGGGTGAGCATGGCGCAGGCCGCCTCGTCCTGCTTGGCCGCCACGGCGGCGTGAAAACGCTCCGCCGCGCGCGCGGGCGACGTCGTGTCGACGGCACAGCCCGCGGCGAGCGCCAGCGCGAGCACCGCGAACGCAAGTCTCATGCGCCTCTGTTACCCCGGCATGAACCGGTCATGCCACGGCCATGTCCCGCTGTGACCGAGTGACTCCGCTGAGCCCGGGACCTCAGGGGAGCTGGTCCAGGATGGGGGTGATCAGCGCGTTCAGCTCCCGTACGAGCACCACCAGCGCCCGCTCGGCGGCCCGTTCGACCTGGTCGTGCGGCCCTTCCGGCTCGGGCGGCAGATCGCCGAGCGGCACCGGCGTCTCCACCAGCAGCGTGGTCCGCAGGAACGGGTGGTGGGCCAGGTCCTTCTCGGTCGGGTCGAGGTACTGGCCGAACGTCTCCTGCCAGCCCGCCCAGCCGCGGTCGCGCCACCAGGTGCGCGAGCGGGTCAGCTCCGCGGGGAGCGGCGAGACCAGCGTCACCCGCGCGTTGAGGCTGCCGTCCCAGGTGTTGCGGCGGCAGTCCGCCGACAGCACGCGCCGGTCCCACCGCACGTAGCCCGGGTTGAGGGCCGGCGGCGTCGCCAGCCGCCACGCCGCGCAGGCGAACCTGACCGGCGCGATGTCGCCCCACTCGAACTGCTCCAGGTTCTTGCGCACGTGTACGGCATAGCGCCCGTCACGGTCTCTGTCGTAATCCTGGTCGATCCAGAACGCTCTGCCCATGGGCCCTACGCTACGGCGATCCGGCCCCGGCCGTCCGGCGGCGCGAACGCCGGGTGGAAGAGTATCCCCCGCCGCGCGCCCGTCTTTGAACCGCCGGAGGGCGGGCAGGGCCAAAACGCCTGTGACGTACGTGACACCTGGGTAGTTTTTTCACATTATTGGGTGACTCAGGAGTCGATATGACGTCAGAACAGCACGCCGCGGCCATGAAGCGCTGGGAAGAGGGGGATCTCGGCGGCGCCGCCGTTCTGTTCAGGGAGATAGCGGCCACCGGCGATCCCGAGGCGTCCCACCTGCTGGCGTGCCTGCTGGAGGAGCAGGGCGACCTCGACGGCGCCGAGGCCGCCCACCGCTCGGTCATCCTGTCGGGTGACCCCGTGTTCGGGCAGCGCTCGGCCATCTCCATGGGGATGATGCTGGTCGCCGCCCGCGAGTGGCCGGCGGCGTACCGGGTGCTGACCATCGCCGCCGACGGCGCCGACTTCGAGGTCGCCGCGCTCGCCGACACGGCCCTCGTGCTCGTGCTGACCGAGCTGGGCGACGTCTCGGGCGCGGAGGAGGCGCTGGAGCGGGCCCGCCGCTGCGACAGCCCCGCGGTGGCGGAGCTCGCCGCCCGGCTGGAGCTGCCCGTGTTCGAGTGGGCCGACCCCCGTACGGCCTGGGAGCTGTACGAGGAGGCGGAGGGCGAGGAGGACTACCGCGAGCTGCTGACCTGCGGCGATCCCGAGGTGGTGTCGCTGTCGGCGTTCCGGCTGTACCGGATCCACGCCGAGGAGGGCGACTTCGCGGCGGCCCGGGAGGCGTGCGAGCACGCCATCGCCGTGGGGCACCCCGGCCACCTCACCATGGCGTACAAGCTGCTCGGGGCGGTCCTGGTCGATCTCGGGGAGTACGCCGAGTCGGTGGAGGCGTACGCAAGGGCGGCCGAGGACCCCCGGCCCGAGGTGCGGCTGCCCGCCCTCATCGAGCAGGCCAAGGTCTTCGCGCAGCTCGGCGACATGGCCGCCACGCGGGCGATCTTCGAGCGGGTGATCGCCAGCGGGCAGCGGGAGCACGCCCTGGAGGCGCGGGCCTGCCTGGCGCAGCTCCACACCGAGGCGGGCGAGGTGGAGGAGGCGCTGGCGGCGCTGCGGGCGGTGTTCGCCGCCGGGGAGTCGCCGTGGGCGTCGGTCAGCGCCACGCTGCTCGGCATGCTGCTGGAGCAGCACCCGGAGCGCCGGGAGGACATCGTCGAGCTGGCCGGGGAGATCGCCGGGCATCCGGACCCGGACGCCGCGTTCAAGGCGGGGCTGCTCCTCGATCACGACGCCCGGCAGCGGCCGCTCGCCGACCCCGTCGAGGAGCAGGCGTTGCGCGACGTGGACGACGCCCTGCTGCTCCTCCAGGACGGCCGTCTGGCGGAGGCCCGCCGGATGCTGCGCCGCGCCGCCGACTCGGGGGCGCGCACCCAGGCCGTGCGCGCCATGGTGGCCCTCGCCCAGCTGGAGCTGGCCGAGGGCGACCGGGACCAGGCCGACGAGCTGCTGTCGTACGTGGCCGAGGGTGAGGACGTGGTGGGCGGGTTCACCGCCGCGTTCATGCTGCACCTGCTGCGCTCGTCGGGGAACGCGCTCCACCCGGTGCTGCGGGCCGTCCTCGACCATCAGCGGCTCGGGCGGGAGGAGGGGCTCATCGGCTACCGGGCGGCCATGGAGGACGCCGACCCGGCGGTGGCGGCGATCGCCACCGCGGTGTTCGCGCAGGTGCTCGTCACCACCGGGTACGACGTGTCCGAGGCGGGCACGCTGTTCCGCTCCGCCGCCGGCTCCGGCGACCCGCTGGCGCTGTCGTACGCGGCGCTGGTCTTCCGGGAGGTCCTGGAGAGCCGGGGCGAGGCCGCGGAGGCGATCGAGCTGCTGCGGCGAGCCCGCGCGGAGGGGCACCCGGCGCTCGCCCCCTGGGTGGGGTACGCGCTGGGAGGGCTGCTCGACGGCCACGGACGCCACCTGGGCGAGGCGCGGGCGGCGTACGGGGCGGCGATGGAGACCAGGCATCGGGGGCTGCGGGCCGAGGCGGCGGGGGCGCTGCTGGGCGTGTACGAGGTGCAGGGGGACCTGCTGGCGGCGGGACGGCTGCACGAGCGCATGATCGCGGAGAGCCGGCCGGGACAGGCG
This sequence comes from Nonomuraea sp. NPDC005501, assembly GCF_040605905.1. Classification (NCBI taxonomy): domain Bacteria; kingdom Bacillati; phylum Actinomycetota; class Actinomycetes; order Streptosporangiales; family Streptosporangiaceae; genus Nonomuraea; species Nonomuraea sp. NPDC005501. The sequence goes on from NZ_JBEXDT010000114.1 coordinate 23,729, forward strand.
GCGCGGCACGCGCTGCTGCTGGGGCTCACGCGGGTCCGGCTCGACGACCTGACGGGCGCGCGAGCCGCCCTCGACCTGGTGGAGGGGGGCGAGCAGGCGGTGCTCGGGCGCTACGCGCGGTGCCTGCTGGACGGTGACCTCGAGGCCGCCGGGGAAGCGCTCGCCGCCCTCGCCGGCAGCTCCGGGGACGGCGGATGGCCGCTGGCCACCCTGCTCGGGCTGGAGTGCGCCCACGCCTGGCGCCGTGCCGGTGAGGTGTCCCGCGCCGACGCGGTCCTCTCGCTCCTGGTGGAGGGGGGTCATCGGGAGTACCGGTGGCAGGCGGCCTGCCACCTGGGCGCGCTGCGGGACGACGCCGGTGACCATCGCGGCGCCCTGGCCGCCTGGGAACGCGCGCTCGCCGACGGCCGGGGGTCGCCGGTCGTCGCGCTGACCGGCATGGGACACGCCCTGCACCGGCTGGGCGACCTGGAGGCGGCGGCCGGGGTCCTGTCACGGGCGCTGGAGGGGGCGGGCACGGGTGGCGCCGGCCGTGACGTCGATGGCGAGGACGCCGTTCCCGCCGGGGAGGCGGCGATGCGGCTGGCGCAGGTGCTGGCGGCGCTCGGGCGCGCCGGCGAGGCCCGTGAGCTGCTGGAGGAGCTGGACCGGGAGGCGGCGCCGCTCTACCTGGCCGGGTTCCTGCGCGACGGGGGAGACGTCGCGGCGGCCCTCGCCGTGGCGGAGGAGGCGGCGGGCGTCGTGCCCGGGGAGCTGGCCGGGCAGACGGCACGGGTGCTGGGCTCCGCGCGGGCGGCGGCGGGCGACGCCGAGGGAGCGCGGGCGGCGTTCGACCGGGCCGTGGAGCTCGAACCGGACCTGCTGGGGGAGATCCTGCTGGAGTCGGGTCACGCGCTGGCCGGGGCGGGCGACGAGGCGGGCGCCCGCGCCGCCTACCGGCGCGCGGAGGAACAGGGCGCGGGCCCGCTGCTGCCGCTCGTGGCCCGTCTGCGGCTCGGCACGGCCACCCCTGAGGAACGACCCGCGGCCCTGGCGGCCGACGGCGACGTGGAAGGGGCACTGGCGGCCCTGGCGAGGCTCCGCGCGGGGACGGCGTCCGACCCGGTGCTCGCAAGGGCGGGTGACCTGGTGCTGGAGGTGGCGCGCGGGCTGGGTGGCGGGGCCGGGGAGGCGCTCTGCCGGTACGTCGCCGAGCACGGCGACCCGGTGCGGGCCGACCGGGCCCGGATCGGGCTGGCCGCGATCCTCTCCGGCGAGGGCCACCACTGCCGCGCCGAGCTGTGCCTGCTGCCGGTCACGGGGTCCGGCGACCCGGAGCTCGCCGAGACGGCCTGGCGCGGGATCGCCGCCGCCCGGCGCGGGCGCGGCGACC
>NZ_JBEXDT010000115.1:0-24874 GCF_040605905.1 Nonomuraea sp. NPDC005501
CGAGGGGATTCGGCGGTCTCGTCGGGGCGATTATTCTGAGCCACCCATCTCGGCAGAGCCGGTTGATGGTCCTCGGCGGCGGCAGCTTCAGAGCTGGCCAGCGCGGCGACGGAGCCGACGGGCCGGTCGGACGTCCAGGTGAGGGTACGGGCGGCGGTGTCGGCCACCAGCCGCACGCGCCGCCCCGCGCCGCCGATCTCCGCCCGCACGTCGTCCGCCCGCACGTCGTCCGCCGGGTCGGCGGCGCCGGCGGCGGGCTTCCCGGCCGCGTACAGGCGGACCCGGGGCAGCCGGGACGTCCCGCGGACCTCGACCACGGACCGCTCCCCCAGCGCCCACGACGCCGCCACCTCCCCCCGCACCCCGGACACCACGGCGTCGATCGTCGGGCCCGCCTTCAGGTCCGTGTACGAGGCCCGCGCCTGGCGGATCACCCCCGTGCCCCGGTAGACGGCCTTCCCCGCGGCCGGGTCGAGGCTCACGTCCACGTCGCCGGGGGTGTCGGACAGCTCGACCCGGGCCAGCCGCGTCCCGTCCAGACTCGCGGCGGCGACGAAGGACCCGCCTGAGCCGCCCTCCAGGCGGGCGCGCGGCGCGGAGCCGTACGTCACGTCGAGCCCCGACACCCCGGTCAGCAACGCCGAGACGCCCAGCGCCGCACCGCTCTTGATCATGGTGACGTGCCCGCCGCGGGGGCTGGACACCGCGCCGCCGCCCCGCTGGAGCACCACGGCGAGCCTGCCGATGGCGGTGCCGGCGGTCTGGGTGACGCGGTTCGCGGCCGGGTCGCTCTCCAGGCGCACCTTGGCCGGCAGGCCGTCCAGCTCGGCCCGCAGCACGGTCCGGCCGGCGGCCCGGTCGAAGTAGAGCAGCCTGGCGGCGCCCGCCCGCGCCCCGCCGGAGGTCACTTCCAGGGTGTGCCGGCCGCCGCCGGTCCCGTACGTGGCGGTCAGGGACGGCGGCACGTCGCGCAGCTCGGCGGTCATCGCCCGCGACAGGCGGCCGTCGCCGTAGACGTAGCTCCGCAGCTCCGCGCGTCCGGCCGGGCTGGACCCGGTGAACCGCACCCGCGCGGACCCGTCGCCGCGGGCCAGCTCGATCCGGGCCCGGGTGGGCATGCGGTCGAGCACGGCCCGCGTGTACCTGCCGCGGTCCACGGCCACGGCGTCGATCCTGGCGGGGGCGGAGGCGGAGATCTCCAGCGCGGGGGTGCTGAGGTCGGCGTCGACGGTGAGGCTGGCGGTGGCGGGCGTCTGGGTGAGGCTCACCGCGGCGCGGCCGGTCAGCCCGGCCATGACGGCCGCGGAGGCGCCCGGCTTCGTGCGCTTCACGGCGGCCCGCACCCGCGTGCCGGACAGGTCGACGGTGAACGTGCCACGGTCGGCGTCCGACAGGGACGCCCCCTTGCGGAGCCCGTCGAAGCCGACCGACACGCGCCCGTCGTACTCGGCCCACACGCGCGCCCTGAGTCCGCCGGCGGCGCCGGGCAGCCGCCGCACGGCGAACCCGAGGCCCACGGCGCCCTCCTGGGGACGGGCGGCGGGCACCAGGCCGGCGGCCAGGTCGGGAAGGCCGTCGCCGGTGACGTCGGCCACCACCGGCACCGCCACGGGCCGGACCGCCGAACACGAGACCGGCACCTCGGCGCTCTCCACACACAGCCGGTACGTCACCCCAGCCGACGTGCCGCCCGACGTGCCGCCCGACGTGCCGCCTCCGGTGGGGAAGGCGCCGGTGAGGGTGTCGGCGAGGGAGCGGGACAAGGTGGCCGGCGCTCTCTTCACCGTCAGCGGGCGGGCGTCGCGGGTGTCGGGGAGCACGGACCGTACGCCGGGGCCGTCCGCGCCGACGTGGCGGGCCGCCTCGCGCTCGACCTCGCTCACCAGCCTGGGCCCCGCCGGGACGGTGATCTCCGGAGCGGCGGGCGCCGCGAGCCGGCCGTCGGCGTCCCGCAGGGCCGGGGACGCTTCCGTGGGGACGTTCACGGTGGCGGGAGCGGGCAGGCGAACGGCCGGCACCGGCCGCACCCGCACCCCGGCGGAGTCGGCCGGGGAGAGGACCGCGGGACTGATCGTCCGGGCGGCGCCGGAGACTTGCGCCGCCCGGACGAGACCCCGCATCGGGTGGGGCGTCGCGCCGTCCACTGCCCCCGCACCCGCCGGACCCGCCTCTGACAGGGGCTCCGCCGCGTTCACCGCCGCGGAGCCGGTCGTCAGAACGGCGCCGGCCAGGGACGCGGAGGCGAGCACGCGCGCGAACGCGTGCCGTGGATACCGCGACATCTAACGCTTACCCCCGAAGCGGTCTCAATCATCACATCTCTAACGAGAGTTACGACCCGACCACATTTCCTCACTATTCGTCAATCTGGGCTCAACATGGGGCCCCAGATCGATCACGGGCGGTACGCCCGCAGCCGTGCCCGCCGGTCCGGCACCGCCGCGAGGATGGCCACGTACATGGGGTCGCGCGCGTACCGGTAGAGACCGCCCATCACCAGCCGCGACAGCGGCACGGCGGCACGGCGACGATCGAGCACAGATGAGTCCGGCGGAGCCGCCGGCGCATGCGCCGCAGGCTCCGCCGGATGCCTTCGATCAGGTGCAGGGGCTCGTGGACCACGTGATGTAGCCGGTGACCCTGCCCCAGGTCGAGACCTCACCATCGCAGAACTGCGTCTTGACCCCGACCAAGTTGGTGCGCGCCGGGTCGGAGAAGTACTGGGTGTTGCACATGTAGCCGGCGCCGCAGGCAGGGGCGGCCTGCGCACCGGCCGGGACGGTGGCGAGCGCGGCGGTGGCCATGGCCGCGACGGCCAGTACGCGACGGATCATCAGTCATCCTCCCTGAGCACGAAACAGCACGAAGATCCCGCGACTTCATGGGCGGCCCAACCGGTGATCGAGATGATCCGTCCCCGGGGAGGAAAACGCAAGAGGGGCTCATGTCCCACTGTGCCGCATCGAGCCGCGACCTTCCTCACCGGCTTCCCGCTCGAGGGCGTCGATGGTGGTGCGCAGCCAGGTCAGCTCCGCCTGACCGGTGGCCCGCGCGATGGCCAGCAGCCCCTGCCGGAAGGGGTCGCCGAACTCCTCCGCCCCCATCGGCCGGTCGCCGTCGTAGAAGAAGCTCGTCGGCTCTTCCAGGAACGCGAGCCGCCTGCGCAGCACCTCCGCCTGGGCGGCCGGGTCGTCCAGATGCCGCAGGAAGGCGAGCAGGGCGAACCATCGGTTCTCGTCGCTGATGTCGAGCGGGGCGGGTGCGCGCAGCCGCCGCTCCAGCTCCGCCGTCCCCGCGCCGGTCAGATAGAGGACGCGGCGCGGCGCCGCGGCCGCGCCGGGCTCGTCCTTCCTCGTGACCCACCCGGCGGCGGCCATGCGCTTGATCGCCGGGTAGAGCGTGCCGTCCGCCACGGGGCGGACGTGGCCGGTCAACGCGGCCACCTTCACGCGCAGCTCGTACCCGTGCGACGGCCGCTCCCTGAGGAACCCGAGGATCGCCAGCTCCAGCATGTCCCCTACTATACCTCGAAGCCGATATATATTGCTTACGATGCATCAGGAAAGGTTCACTCATGCGTGACGCGACGGTCCACCCGAGCGGCGCCCGGATGCGCTGGGTCGAGCTGCCCGGCACCGATCCGGCCGTGGTCTACGTGCACGGCCTGGGCGCCATGTCGGCCCCCTACTACGCGGCCACGGCGGCTCACCCGCTGCTGGCCGGCCGCCGCTCGCTCCTCGTCGACCTGCTCGGGTTCGGCATCAGCGACCGGCCGGCCGACTTCTCCTACACCCTCGAGGCCCACGCCGACACGCTCGCCACAGCCCTGCGGCAGGCCGGGGCGAGCCGGATGTCCCTGATCGCGCACAGCATGGGCGGCGCGGTGGCCATCGTCCTGGCCGCCCGCCATCCCGGCATCGCCGAGCGCCTCATCCTCGTCGACGCCAACCTCGACCCCTATCCGCCCACACCGGTCACGCCCGGCGGCAGCGGCATCGCGAGCCACACGGAGGACGACTTCGTGGACCACGGCTGGAGGGAGGTCCGCGACCGGGTGGGTCCGCACTGGTGGTCCACCATGCGCCTGGCGGACCGCCGCGCGCTCCACCGCTCGGCGGTGAGCCTGGCCGAGGGCACGGACCCGACCATGCGCGAGCTGCTCATGGCCCTGCCGATCCCGCGCGCGTACCTGTATCCGGAGGGCGAGGCCCCCGCCTCGGCCGGCGACCTCGCCGCCGCGGGCGTGGGGCTCCTGGAGATCCCCGACGCGGGCCACAACGTCATGCTGGACAACCCCGAAGCCTTCGCCCGCGCCATCGCCGGGCTCCTGCCCTGACGGTCGCCTTCCGGGTCCCGCGCAACGGAAATGCCGTCGAGAGTCGCCGTCCCCGCTGGCTACCGTGGGCCCGTGGACATCTTTCTGACGACCGACCGGCTGCTCCTGCGCCGCTTCACCGAGGACGACGCCGAGCTGCTGGTCGAGCTGGACAGCGACCCCGAGGTGATGCGGTTCCTCTCCGGCGGCAGGCCCACGCCGCGCGAGAAGATCGTGGAGGAGGTCCTGCCCGCCTTCATCCGCTCGGGCTTCTTCGCGGCGATCGAACGGGACACCGGCGAGTTCGCCGGCTGGTTCCACCTGCGGCCCGCGCGCGGCGGCGATCCCGCGGAGCCGGAGCTGGGCTACCGGCTGCGCAAGGCGTCCTGGGGCAAGGGGTACGCGACGGAGGGCTCCCTGGCGCTGATCGACAAGGCGTTCGGCGAGCTGGGCGCCCGGCGGGTGTTCGCCCGGACCATGACCGTGAACCGCGGCTCCCGGCGGGTGATGGAGAAGTGCGGCCTGCGGTTCGCGCGGACGTTCTTCCAGGACTGGCCGGAGCGGATCGACGGCTCGGAGGAGGGCGAGGTCGAGTACGAGCTGCTGCGCGGCGAATGGGAAGCGGGAAGGTCGTGAACTCGCCGGGCCCTGGATGTCGATCCCGGCGCGGTCCGTTCGTGTAGAGGGTGAGAGGACGGCGACGGCGCCGGCCACGACACCGAGGAGACACCCATGCAGCAGTACCTGCTCAGCCTGTACCAGCCGGACGGGGACCCGCCGCCGCCCGAGGTCCTGGAGCCGATCATGAGGGAGCTCGCGGTCGTGAACCGGGAGATGCGGGAGGCGGGCGCGTGGGTGTTCGACGGCGGGCTGCACGCGGCGAGCAGCTCCACCGTGGTCCGGGTACGCGACGGCGACATGCTCATGACCGACGGCCCGTACACCGAAGGCAAGGAGCACATCGGCGGTTTCGTGGTCGTACGGGCGGACGACCTGGACGGGGCGCTGGAGTGGGCGCGCAGGATCGGGGCCGCCAGCGGGCTGCCGATCGAGGTCCGCCCGTTCAAGGACCTGCGCTGACCCGCGACGTGCCGCCCGCGTCCGGCCCCTCCTCCCCGGAGGGGCCGGGCCGGCCTCAGCCGCCGCGAGCGCCGGACCCGCTGAACCGGCCGGTGGACGTCGAGGGGGTGTTCCGGCGGGAGTACGCCCGGGCGGTGGCCGTGCTGGTGCGCCACTTCCGCGACATCGACCTCGCCGAGGAGGCCGTCCAGGACGCGTTCACCGTGGCGCTGGACCGGTGGCCGGCCGAGGGGACGCCGCCGAGCCCGGCCGGCTGGATCATCACGACCGCCCGCAACCGGGCCGTCGACCGGCTGCGCCGCGAGTCGTCCCGGGCCGACCGGCACGCCGCCGCGGCCCTGCTGCACGCGGGGGACGACCCCGGCTCCACCGCCGAGGAGGGACCCGTGCACGACGACCGGCTGCGCCTCATCTTCACCTGCTGCCATCCGGCCCTGGCCGTCAACGCCCAGGTCGCCCTGACGCTGCGGCTGCTCGGCGGGCTCGGCACCGCGGAGATCGCCCGCTCGTTCCTGGTGAGCGAGCAGGCCATGGCCCAGCGGCTGGTGCGGGCCAAGGCGAAGATCCGCGACGCGCGGATCCCGTACCGGGTGCCGCGCGAGGCGGACCTGCCGGACCGGCTCCGCTCGGTGCTGGCCGTGGTCTATCTGGTCTTCACCGAGGGACACACCGCCGCCGCCGGGGACCGGCTCGTCCGCGACGACCTGTGCGCGGAGGCCGTACGGCTGGGGCGGTTGCTGGCGGAGCTGATGCCGGACGAGCCCGAGGTGCTGGGGCTGCTCGCGCTGATGCTCCTCGTCGGCGCGCGCCGGGCCGCCCGCACCACGCCCGGCGGGAGGCTGGTGCCCCTGCCGGAGCAGGACCGCTCGCTCTGGGACCGGGAGCTGATCGCCGAGGGCCACGCGCTGGTCCGCCGCTGTCTGCGCCGCGGGCGGCCGGGGCCGTACCAGATCCAGGCCGCGATCAACGCCGTGCACGGCGACGCGCGCACGGCCGCGGACACCGACTGGGGGCAGATCGTGCGGCTGTACGACCAGCTCCTGGCCGTCGCCCCGTCCCCGGTCGCGGCGCTGAACCGGGCCGTCGCGGTGGCCGAGGCCGAGGACCCGCGGGCGGCGCTCGCCCTGGTGGAGGAGCTGGACCTGGACGGGTACCACGTGTTCCACGTCGTACGCGCCGACCTGCTGCGGCGAGTGGGGCGTACGGCGGAGGCGGCGGACGCCTACGACGCGGCGATCGGCCGCACGGCCAACGCCGCCGAGCAGGACTTCCTGCGGCGGGCCCGCGCCACGCTGACCTGAGAGACACCGGGGATACCTGGTGCACTGGTCCGACCAGTGGCTAGGGTGCTGCGTATGACGGGATACGACGCGTTGTTCCGCCTCGACGGGCGGCGGGCTGTGGTGATCGGGGCCGGGAGCGGCATCGGCAGGGAGGCGGCGCTGGCCCTGGCCGCGCACGGCGCCGAGGTCGTGTGCGCGGACCGCGACCTGCCGGCCGCCGAGAAGACCGCCGCGCGGGCCGGCGGGACGGCCCGGCTGCTCGACGTGCTGGACGCGGACGCGGTGCGGGAGGCGGCGGACGGCGAGCCGGCGGACGTGCTCGTGTTCACCGCCGCCACCAACGTCCGCAAGCGGCTGCTGGACTACTCCGGCGAGGAGTTCGCCCGGGTGGTGGACCTCAACCTGCGGGCCTCGTTCGACGTGGTCCGCGCCTTCGGTGCCGGGATGGTGGAGCGACGGCGCGGGTCGATCATCGGGTTCGCGTCGATCCGGGCGTCGGTGACGGAGCCGGGTCAGGGCGTCTACTCGGCCACCAAGGCCGGGCTGGTGCAGCTCCTGCGCACGGCCGCCGCCGAGTTCGGCCCGTACGGGGTGCGGGTCAACGCGGTCGCCCCCGGGGTGGTGGAGACGCCGCTGACCCGGCAGATCAAGGACGACCCCGCCTGGTACGACGCGTACGCCGCCAAGAGCGCGCTGGGCCGGTGGGCGCGGGCGGAGGAGATGGCCGGGGCGGTGGTGTACCTGGCGAGCGACGCGGCGAGCTTCGTCACCGGGTCCGTGCTGTACGTGGACGGCGGGTGGACCGCCGTGGACGGCCGCTTCGACCCGCCCGCCTGACCAGATGGCCCGGAGGTGGGGCACCGCCGGGGCGGCTCGCGGGAGGCCCGTACCGGCTGTTAACGTTCACACAACGTAACGGCGTGAAAGGGGAGCGCACGTGTCCGCGAGCATGGAGGAGCGGGTTCTCGGCCGGACCGGCCGCCGGGTGGGCGTCGTCGGGCTGGGCGCCTGGCAGCTCGGCGCCGACTGGGGCGAGGTGGCGGAGGACGACGCGCTGGCCACGCTGGCCGCCGCCGCCGACGCGGGCGTGACGTTCGTCGACACGGCCGACGCCTACGGCGACGGGCTCAGCGAGCGCCTGATCGGCCGCTTCCTGAAGACGCGGCCCGGCGTCACCGTGGCCACCAAGATGGGCCGCCGCGTGATGCCCCAGGAGCCGGGCGTCTACACGCTGGACAACTTCCGCGCCTGGACCGACCGCTCCCGCGCCAACCTCGGCGTCGACGTGCTGGACCTGGTGCAGCTGCACTGCCCGCCCACGCCCGTCTACTCCTCTGATCAGGTGTTCGACGCGCTCGACACGCTCGTCGCCGAGCAGCGGATCGCCGCGTACGGCGTGAGCGTCGAGACGCGGGAGGAGGCGCTGCGGGCGATCGCCCGGCCGGGCGTGGCCACCGTGCAGATCATCCTCAACATGCTGCGGCTCGGCCCGCTGGACGAGGTGCTGCCGGCCGCGCGCGCGGCAGGGGTGGGCGTCATCGCGCGAGTGCCGCTGGCCAGCGGCCTGCTGTCGGGCAAGTACGACGAGCACACGACGTTCCCCGAGAACGACCACCGCACCTACAACCGCGCGGGCGAGGCGTTCGACGTCGGGGAGACGTTCTCCGGCGTGGACTTCGCCACGGGCCTGGCGGCGGTGCGGCGACTCGCGCCGCTCGTCCCGGAGGGGGCGACGATGGCGCAGTTCGCGCTGCGCTGGATCGTGGACCAGCCGGGGGTGAGCGTGGTGATCCCGGGCGCCCGCAACCCGGCCCAGGCCCGCGCCAACGCGGCGGCGGCCGGGCTCGCGCCGCTGCCGCCGGAGGCGCTGCGCGTGGTGCGGGACGTCTACGACGACCTCATCGCCCCGCAGGTGGCCGCCCGCTGGTGACGCGGGCTCCCGGCCGGCCGCCCACGCGCGGGGAAGGCCCGGGGCGGCGTCAGGCGGGCCAGGCCGCGAGGGCCAGGTCCGCCGTGGCGGCGAGCTCGGCCGCCGTCGCGCCGTCGCGGGACCGCTGGGACATGCCCTGGATGACCGCCGCGAAGTAGGCGGCCAGCGCCTTCGGGTCGGCGTCCGCCGGCAGCTCGCCCTCGTCCCGGGCGGCCCGCAGCCGCGCCTCGAAGGTGACCAGGTTGGCGTTGCGCAGGTCGCGCAGGAAGGCCCCGATCTCCTCGTCCTGGACGGTCACGTTGGTGGCCGCGCAGATGGTCAGGCAGCCGGCCGGATGTGACGGGTCCGGGTAGATCTGGGCGGCCTCGCGCAGGATGCGGGCGAACGCGCCCCGCGCCGTGGGCTCCTCCTCCAGCGCCACCCCCATGAACGCGCCCACCGGCGAACGGCCGTAGGCGGCCACGGCCTCCTTGAACAGCGCCTTCTTGTCCCCGAAGGCCGCGTACAGGCTGCCCGGCCGGATGCCCATCGCCTCGGTCAGGTCGCCCATCGAGGTCGCCTCGTACCCGCGCCGCCAGAACAGCAACGTGGCCGCCGCGAGCGCGGCGTCGCGGTCGAACGCGCGCGGCCTGCCCCGCGCGGCCCGCCGGACCCCTCCGGCCTCCGCGTCCGTGTCCGTCGTCATGCCACCCATTGTAGAGCGACCGCTCAACAATTCGTGCTAGCGTATTTGTTGAGCAATCACTCAAGAAAAGGGGGGCATCATGGGCAGGACCATGGACGGCAAGGTCGCGCTGGTCACCGGTGGCGGCAGGGGCATCGGCCGGGCCATCGCCGAGCGGCTGGGCCGCGACGGCGCGGTGGTGGCCGTGGCCTACGCCCGCGACACCGCCTCGGCGGAGGAGGTCGTGACCCGTATCCGCAAGGACGGCGGTCAGGCGTTCGCGATCCGGGCCGAGCTGGGCCGGCACGGCGACGCGGCCGAGCTGTGGGCGGCCTTCGACGCCGGCGTCCGCCCGCTCGTGCCCGGCGGCGGCGTGGACGTCATCGTGAACAACGCGGCCATCGGCCGCAGCACCGATCTGGCGAACCTCACGGAGGAGGGGTTCGACGAGGTGTTCGCGGTGAACGTGCGGGCGCCGTTCTTCATCGTCAAGGAAGGGCTGGGCCGGCTGCGCGACGGCGGCCGGATCATCAACGTCTCCAGCGGCGCGGCCCGCATCGCGATGCCCGAGATCATCGCCTACGGCTCGACCAAGGGCGCGCTCGACACGTTCACCCTCAACCTGGCCAAGCAGCTCGGGCCGCGCGGCATCACGGTCAACTCCGTGGCGCCCGGCATCGTCGACACCGACGTCAACGCGAGCTGGCTGCGCGGCGACCCGGAGGCGCAGGCGCGGGCCGCGGCGGTGGCCGCCCTCGGCCGGGTGGGACAGCCGGACGACATCGCGGACGTCGTCGCGTTCCTCGCCTCGGACGACGCCCGCTGGGTCACGGGCCGCGTCGTCGACGCCACGGGCGGCTCGGGCCTGTGACGCCCCCCTCAGGTCAGGCGGTCACGGGCGGATGATCGCCATGCGGGTGACCGTGAGCTCCTCGATGGCGAAGCGGGGGCCCTCCCGGCCGGCGCCCGAGTCCTTGACGCCCCCGTACGGCATGTTGTCCGCGCGGAACCCCGGCACGTCGTTCACCACCACCCCCCCGGCCTCGACACGGTCGATGGCGGCGAACGCGGTGGACAGCGAGCGGGTGAAGACCGCGGCGTGCAGGCCGTAGCGGGAGGCGTTGACGGCGGCGAAGGCGGCGTCCAGGTCCGGCACCGAGCGGACGCACACGACGGGGCCGAAGATCTCCTCGTCCCACACGGCGGCCCCGTCCGGGACGTCCGCCAGGACCGTCGGCGCGATGGCCCGGCCGTCGGCGACGCCCCCCGTGACGAGCGTGCCGCCCGACTCCCTCACCCGGCCGAGCACCCTCTCGGTCGCGGCCGGGTCGATCAGCGGCGCGACCCGCGTCTCCGGCGAGCGCGGGTCCCCGGTGACGACGTCCTTCATCCGCGCCGCCAGCAGCGCCAGGAACGGCTCCCGTACGGGCTCCTCCACCAGCACCCGCTGCACCGAGATGCACGCCTGACCGGAGGCGTAGTAGCCGCCCCGCACGACCGCGTCCGCCGCGGCCTCCAGGTCGGCGTCGGCGGCCACCACGAGCGCGGCGTTCGAGCCGAGCTCCAGCAGCACCTTGGTGGGCGCGGCGGCCCGCGCGATGGCGTGGCCGGCGGCGGCCGAGCCGGTGAACGACACCGCCCCGATCCGCCGGTCCTCCACCAGGGCCCGCCCCACCTCGACGTCCCCGGTCACGAGCTGGACCCCGGCCGGAGGCAGCGCGCCCGCCGACCGCAGCAGGTGCACGAGCCAGAGCGTGGCCAGCGGCGTCGCGGGGGCCGGCTTGACGATCACCGGGCAGCCCGCGGCCACCGCCGGGGCGATCTTGTGGGCGGCCAGCAGGAGCGGGTAGTTGAAGCCGGTGATCCCGACCACCACGCCGATCGGCCGCCGCGTCCAGAACCCGATCAGCCCCTCCCCCGACGGCAGCAGATCGAGGGGCACGGTCTCGCCGTGCAGCCGGGCCACCTCCTCGGCCGCCGTGGCGAGTGTGACGAGCGTGCGCGCCACCTCCACCCGGCAGTCCACGAGCGGCTTGCCGGTCTCCAGCACGAGCAGCCGCTCGACGTCCTCCCGGCGCGCGGCGAGGGCGTCGTGCGCGCCCATCAGGGCGGCGCGGCGGGCGTGCGAGGGCAGCGCGGCCATGGCCGGCGCCGCGGCGAGCGCCTCCTCGACGGCCCGGCGGGCCAGCTCCGGTGTGCCGACCGGCGCGCTCGCCACCACCGAGCCGTCGTACGGGAAGACGACGTCACGGGAGAGCCCGGTCTCCACCCAGCCGTCGCCCACGGGCAGCCCGGCCGGCCATCCATCTTCGGCGTTCATCACGCCACGCCCCCTCTGGCGCTGGGAAACACGTCGAGATACGCGGGCGCGCCCGCGCGCCCGGTCGCGGCCAGGACGGCGTGCGCCACGGCCCGGCTGAACACGTCGGCCCCGGCGGCCAGCACGTCCTGCAGCCCGTACGGGTCCGGCGCGGGCTCGCCGCAGGTGGCCAGCCCGAAGATCGTATCGCCGTCGACCATGGTGTGCGCGGGCCTGATCGCCCTGGCCAGCCCGTCGTGGGCGACGCCCGCGAGCTTGCCGCACTGCGCCTTGGTGAGGGTGAGGTCGGTGGCGACGACGCCGATCGTGGTGTTGAACGAGGTGACGGCGGCGGGCCGCCAGGCGGCGGACTCCTCGGGCGACGGCTCGCGCAGCGGCCCGAACTCGCCCGGCAGGCCGTACCGGGTGCCGGACAGCAGCGCGCGGCCCGGGTCGAGGACCGACCCGGCGGCGTTGACCACGGCCAGCGCGGCCACGGTCACGCCGGAGGGCAGCACGGCGCTGGCGGTGCCGACGCCGCCGGCCAGCCCGCCCGCCACCGCTCCGGCGCCCGCACCGACCGACCCGCTGCGCGCCTCGGCGGCCGAGGCGGCGTCCAGGGCGGCGGCGCCCAGCGCGCCGTCCGGCACGGCGCGGAACCGGCCGCCGCGCCCCAGGTCGTAGATGACGGCGGCGGGCACGATGGGCACCACGCCGCCCTCGACGGGGAAGCCGATCCCCGCGTCGGCCAGCCGCTCCATGACGCCGCACGCGGCGCTCAGCCCGTACGCGCTGCCACCGGCGAGGGTGATCGCGTGGACGCGCTCGACGAGGTTGCGCGGGTCGAGCAGCTCGGTCTCCCGGGTGCCCGGCGCGGCGCCGCGCACGTCCACCCCCGCGACCATGCCGCCGGGGGGCGCGAGCACGACGGTGGTGCCGGTGCGGTAGCCGCCGCCGACCCGCTCCGCGTGGCCGACACGCAGGCCCGGCACGTCGACCAGCGCGTTGGCGCGCCCGGCCTTCACGCCCGCCTCCCAGGCCCGGATGAGCGGGTCCCGGTGAGGAAGCGGCGGGCCGCCTCGGCGAACACGCGGGTGCACTGCACGATCTCGTCCACCTCGACGTACTCGTCGGCCTGGTGGGCGATCCACTTGCCGCCCGGCCCGTACACGACGGACGGCACGCCGCCCCAGTGCGTCAGGACGGTGCCGTCGGTCGAGCCGGGCACGCCCCCGTAGACGGGCTCCTCGCCGGTGACGGCCCGGTGCGCGCCGGCCAGCGCCGCGACCACGGGGTCGTCCACGGGCACCTCCACCGGCGGCCGGTCCACGAGGACCGACACCTCCGCCGCGATCCCGTCGTGGGAGGCCAGCTCCCGCACCCGGGCGGCGACGTCCGCGTGCGCGAGCCCGGGGACGGTCCGCACGTCCACGAAGACCGACGCGACCGCCGGGATGACGTTGACCTGCTCCTCGGTGCCCGCCCGCACCACGGTCGGCGTCACGTACACCTCGCCCAGATGCTCGTGGGCGGGATGCGCCGCCTGGAGCTCCTTCTCCAGGGAACGCAGCCCCACGAGCAGCGCGCCCACGGCCTGGATGGGGTTGCGGCCGTGCTGGGGCATCGCGCCGTGCGCCATCCTGCCGGTGAGGTCCACGCGCAGCCGCAGCGCGCCCTTGGCGACCGCGCAGATCTCGCCCGCCTCCGGCTCGGCCACGATCGCGCCGTCGACGTCGGCGGCCAGGCCCTCGGCGACGAAGTGGTGGGCGCCGATCATCAGACCCTCCTCGTCGGCCAGCGCGCACACCTTGATCCGGCCCGGGAACGGCCCGGCGAGCTGGAGCGCCCGCGTGGCGTAGAGGGCGGCGGCCAGGCCCGACTTCATGTCGGCGCTGCCCCGCCCCCACAGCTTCCCGTCGCGGATCTCGCCGCCGAACGGGTCCACCGTCCAGCTCGACAGGTCGCCCTCGGTCACCACGTCGGTGTGCCCCTCGAACATGAGGGTCGGCCCGTCACCGCCGCCGCCCTCGACGACGGCCACCACGTTGGGCCGGCCGGGCTCGACCTCGTAGACGCGCGGCTCCCAGCCCCACTCCCGCATCCGGGCCTCGACCAGCTCGGCGGCCGGCCGCTCGCAGCGCCCGCGGGCCGGATCGTTGGTGCTGGGGATCCGCACCAGCGCCTGGGTGAACTCCACGACTCCGCGGGCGTCTACGTCGATCACAGCAGTCCCTCCAGGGTCGGTACGGCCGCCAGCAGCGCGCGCGTGTACGGGTGCTCCGGCGCGGCCCACACGTCGTCCACCGGGCCGCTCTCCACGATGAGCCCGTCGTGGACGACCGCGACGGTCTCGCACAGGTGCCGGACCACGGCCAGGTCGTGCGAGACGAAGACGAGGGTGAGGCCCAGCTCGTCGGCCAGGTCGGCCAGCAGGTTGAGGATCTGGCCGCGTACCGACACGTCGAGGGCGCTGACCGGCTCGTCGGCGACGAGCACCTCCGGCCGGGGCGCGAGGGCGCGGGCGATCGCGATGCGCTGCCGCTGGCCGCCGGAGAACTGGTGCGGGTAGCGGCCGGCCGCCGAGGCGGGCAGGCCCACCGCGTCGAGCAGCTCGGCGACGCGGTTCCCGACGGGCTCCCCGAGCGCGACCAGCGGCTCGGCGACGAGGTCGCGCACCCGCATGCGCGGGTCGAGGGAGCTCATCGGGTCCTGGAAGACGATCTGGAGGCTGCGCCGCAGGAACCGCAGCGACCGCTCGGGACGGCCGGTCACCTCCCGGCCGCCGAAGGTGACGGAGCCGCTCGTGGGCCGGTCGAGCGCGCAGAGGAGGCGCAGCAGCGTGGACTTGCCGGAGCCGGACTCGCCGACGATCCCGAACCGCTCGCCGCGGTGGACAGTCAGCGACACGCCCTTCAGCGCGTGCACGGCCTCGCCGGGGCGGGTGAGCGAGCTGCGGGGGCGGCGGTAGACGCGGGTGAGGTCGCGCACCTCGATCAGCGGCTCGCCCCGGGAGCCGCCCGCGCGGCCGTGGCCGCCTGCCGCGGCCGTCGCGGCCGTCGCATCGGTCGTGGCGGTCACCGGGTCAGTCCCGGGGGTGCCGGCATGCGAAGGCATGGCCGTCTCCTGTCAGCTCCGGAACGGTCGCGCAGACGTCGGAGGCGTGGGCGCACCGGTCACGGAAGACGCACCCCTCCGGGAAGGTCCCCGCCGCCGGCACGGTGCCCGGGATGGTGGCCAGGCGGGTGCCGCGCGGCGGGAGCCGGGAGGCGGCCAGCAGGCCCTCGGTGTAGCGGTGGCGGGGCCGGGCGAACACCTCGCGCAGGGGGCCGCTCTCGACGACCCGCCCGCCGTACATGACGAGCACCCGCTCGCAGACCGAGGCGACGACGGCGAGGTCGTGGGTGATGAACAGCAGCGCGGGCGCGACCTCGGCGATGAGCTCCAGCATCTGCCGCTGCACGGTCACGTCGAGCGCGGTGGTCGGCTCGTCGCAGATGAGCAGCTCGGGCTCGTTGGCCAGGGCGATGGCGAGCATGACGCGCTGGCGCTGGCCGCCGGAGAGCTGGTGCGGGTAGGAGCGGGCGATCCGCTCGGGGTCGGGCAGGCGGACCCGGCCGAGCAGCTCGACGGCGCGCTCGCGGGCGCCGCGCGCCGGGGCGCCGTGCAGGGTCATGACCTCGGCGACCTGCGCGCCGACCCGCATGAGCGGGTTGAGCGCCGTCATGGGCTCCTGGAAGACCATGGACACCGTACGGCCGCGCAGGTCCTTCAGCCGCCGCTCGGGCACGCCCACCAGGTCGCGCCCGCGCAGCCGGGCGGTGCCGGACGCGGTCACGCCGTCGGGCAGCAGCCCCATGAGCGCCAGCGCGGTCAGCGACTTGCCGGAGCCGGACTCGCCGATGAGGCCGACGCGCTCGCCCGGCCCGATGCCGAACGACACCTCCCGCACCAGCTCGATGTCCTCGGCCCGCACACTCAATCCCTCAACCGTCAGCACGGATGCTCCTCAGCTTCGGGTCGAGATGGTCGCGCAGGCCGTCGCCGAGCAGGTTGAAGCCGAGCACGGCCAGCGCGATGGCCAGGCCGGGCCACAGGGCCAGGCGCGGGGTGGAGAACAGCAGCTCCTGCGACTCCTGGAGCATGCGCCCCCACGACGGCGTGGGCGGCCGGGTGCCGAAGCCGAGGAACGACAGCGCCGCCTCGGCCAGGATCGCGATGGCGAACGACACCGACGCCTGCACGATGAGCACCGAGCCGATGTTCGGCAGCACGTGCCGCGCGGCGATGGCGGGGCCGCGGCGGCCGGCGGCGCGCGCGGCCAGGATGTAGTCGGTCACCATGACCTGCATCGTCGCCGCCCTGGCCACGCGGGCGAACGCGGGCACGGTGGCCACCCCGATCGCGATCATCGCGGTCAGCGTGCCCGCCCCGTACACCGCGCCCAGCATGACGGCCAGCAACAGCGCGGGGAAGGCGAACACCAGGTCGTTCACCCGCATGATGAGCTCCGACAGCCAGCCCCGGGAGCGGGGCGCCATGCCGGCGGCCACGCCCAGCGGCGTGCCCAGGACGGCGGCGATGCCGACGGCCACCACTCCCACGTAGAGGGTGGTGCGGGCGCCGACCATGAGCTGGCTGAGCGTGTCGCGGCCGAACTTGTCGGCGCCGAGCAGGTGACCGCCGCCGGGCTCGCGCAGCTTGGCGGCCGCGTCGACGAGGGTCGGGTCGTGCGGCGTCCACACGAACGAGACGAGCGCGGCCGCCACGACGATCCCGACCAGCGTGCCGCCCGTCACCAGCCCCAGGTTGAGCCGTCCCCTCATCGGGTGCCCCGCAGGCGGGGGTCGAGGGCGGCGTAGCAGACGTCCACCACGAAGTTGATCAGCAGGACGGCGGCGACCAGCACCATCACCACGCCCTGGACGAGCAGCAGATCGCGCCCGGCCACGCCGTTCAGCAGCAGGTCACCGAGCCCCGGCACGACGAACACCCGCTCGACCACGACGGCGCCGACCAGCAGGGTCGCGAGCTGGAGGCCGAGCACGGTGACCACGGGGATGGAGGCGTTGCGCAGCCCGTGCCGCCACAGGGCGCCCATCCGGCCCCTGCCCTTGGCCCGGGCCGTGCGCAGGTAGTCCTCGCGCATCACGTCGAGCACGGCGCTGCGCACGTACCTGGTCAGGACGGCGCCCTGGACCAAGCCGAGCGACAGCCACGGCAGCAGCAGGCCGCGCAGCCACCCGGCCGGGTCGTCGGCGATCGGCACGTAGCCGCCGGACGGCAGCGCCTGCGCCTTCACCGCGAAGACGAACACGAGCAGGATGCCAGCCAGGAACGCGGGTACGGCGATGCCGATCTGGCTGACGGCGCTGACGGCCGCGCCGAGCGGGTCGCGGTGGTGGACGGCGGCGAACGTGCCGGCCGGTACGGCGACGAGCAGCGCGATGACCATGCCGCCGACGACCAGCACCGCGGTCACGCCGAGCCGGTCGGCGATCTGCGGCCCGATCGGGGAGCTGGTCACGTACGAGGTGCCGAAGTCGCCCTGGGCCAGCCCGCCGAACCAGTCGAGGAACTGGGTGACCGGCGGCCGGTCGGTGCCGAACCGGGCCCGCAGCTCGGCGACCGCCTGGGGCGTGGCGTTGACGCCGAGCGCGACCTCGGCCGGGTCGCCGGGCAGCACGGCCATGAACGCGAAGACCGCCACGCCGGCGGCGGCGACGCTCGCGAGGAGCACCGCCAGCCGCTTCGACAGGTAGACGATCACTGCTTGGCGAGCCCGGTGAAGTCGAACGACTCGGCGATGGCGTTCTGGGGCAGGCCGGTGACGCCCTTCTTGGCCACCATCAGGTTGGGGAAGAGGAAGAGCCAGTCGGCGGCGGCGTCGTCGGACAGGAGCTTGGCGGCCTGCTTGAGGTCGTCGGTCTGCTGCTGCTCGCTGCCCTCGTCGGCGGAGGCGAGCAGCTTGCCGAACTCCGGATTGTCGTACCGGAAGTAGTACGACTTGTCGGCGAATATGCCCATGTCGCGGGGTTCGACGTGGTTGATGATGGACAGGTCGTAGTCGCCTTGCTTGAACACCACGTCCAGCCACCGGGCCGGGAACTCCAGCGGCTCGATGTCGGCCGTGATGCCCACCTGGGCGAGCTGCGACTTGACCACCTGGGCGGAGGCCACGGCGTAGGGCAGGTTGGGGATGCGCATCTTGACCGTGTACGTCTTGCCGCCGAGCAGCTCCTTGGCCTTGGCCGCGTCGTACGGGTAGTCGCCGGCGCGGTCCTCGTACCAGGGGTCGGTGGGCGGGACCATGGAGCCGATGAGCTTGCCGCGTCCGGCCCAGGCCGTGTCGAGCAGCGCCTTGTGGTCGATGGCGTACCGGACGGCCTGGCGCACCTTCTTGTCGTCGAACGGCGGGCGGCCGTTGTTCATCGACAGCACCACCTCGCCGTTGGTGGTGCCCTCGACGGTGACGAAGCGGTTGGGGTCGGCGAACTGCTGGAGCGACTCGGGGGCCTGGACGCTGGAGATGACGTCGATCCCGCCCGTCAGCAGCGCGTTGTTCATGGCCGTCGCGTCCTTGAAGTACTTGAGGGTGACGGCGCTCATCGCCGGCTTGGTGCCCCAGTACTTCGGGTTGGCGTCGAGCCTGATGGAGTCGCCGCGCTTCCACGAGCCGAGCTGGTAGGGGCCGGTGCCGACGGGCTTGTTGGCCAGGTCGGCGACGCCGGTGCGGCTGAACATGGCGCCGAGCCGGGTCGCCAGCGCGTAGAGGAAGCCGTTGCTGGGGCGCTTGAGCGTGACGACAGCCGTCGTGTCGTCCTTCTTGTCCACCTTGTCGATGACGTCGAGCTGCGACTTGATCTTCAGCTTCCAGTCCGTCCGCACGCGGCCGAGGGAGAAGACCACGTCGTCGGCCGTGAACGGGGCGCCGCTGGTGAAGGTGACGTTCTTGCGCAGCGTGAAGGTGTAGGTCTTCCGGTCCGGCGAGACTTCCGTCTTCTCGGCGAGCAGCGGCTGGATCCGGCCGTCCTGGTCGAGCTTGACCAGGCCCTCGTAGACGTTGACGAGCAGGGCCTGCGGGATGGCGGCGCCCTCGGTGGAGGTGAAGTCGAGATTGGCCGGCTCGGCCGTGAACCCGACCGCCAGCGTCCGCTTCGCGGCCGTTCCGCCGGAGCCTCCGCCGGAGCCGCCGCCGCAGGCCGCCGTGCCCAGCAGGAGCCCGCCCAGGGCCATCCAGATGCCGATGCGCCTCATGTCCAAGCCTCCTGGCTGTGCCCTGGCTAGTGCACTGGTCGGACCAGTAGGCTACGCACATTGCCAGCCGACGACGGCTCAGGTCAAGGGGGCGCAATGAGTGGTCCACGCTTCGAGCCGGTACGCACCGTACGCGCGTACGAGCGGATCGTGGAGCAGGTCGAGCAGGCCGTCGAGAGCGGCGCTCTCCGCCCCGGCCAGCGGCTGCCCAGCGAGCGCGACCTCATGGGCCAGTTCTCGGTGAGCCGGTCCACGGTGCGCGAGGCGCTGCGCGTGCTCCAGTCGCGCGGCCTGGTGCGCTCGCGGCCGGGCGACCCGCACGGGGCCGAGGTGCTGCCGTTCAGCCCCGACGCGCTGCAGAGGTCCATGGCCACGCTGGCCCGGGTCGAGGGCCTGTCGCTCGGGGAGCTGGTGCAGTTCCGGATGCTGCTCGACGGGTCGGCCAACCTGCTGGCGGCCCGGCTGCGCACCGACGAGCAGCTCGCCGAGATGGAGGCGGCCATCGATCGGATGCGCGCCACCCTCCGCGAGGGCGCCGCGGAAGGGCATGACGCGTTCAGCGCCGCCGACGTGGCCTTCCACGACGCGGTGGCGCGGGCCAGCGGCAACAAGCTCATCCAGATCTGCGTCGAGGTGGTGCGCTCGATCGTCGTCGACCTGGTGGCCGACCGGCTCGCCGCCGAGCCCGACCGGGAGGCGCTGATGCGGCGCAGCATCCGCCACCACGAGGAGGTGCTGGCCGCCGTCCGCGCCGGCGACGGCCCGCTGGCGGCCCGGTTGGCGCGGCAGACGATGTACGACTACTACGCGGACCACGTCCCGGCGGCCGAGCGCTCCCCCCTGCGGGCCCTGCTGGAGTAACTTTCCGGATGGACCGCGACATGTCCGGCCACCTTGGGATATGGACGCGCTATCTCCCGTTAACGGGTGTATGTTGCAGCCGTGGCGCGCGAGGATTCGGACGGGCTCGCCGAGGCGTTCCTGCGCGAGCCCCGTCGCTACACCAGCCACCAGGTCGCCGAGATGGCCGGGGTGCCGGTCTACCGCGCGCGCCGGTTCTGGCGGGCGCTCGGGTTCCCGAACGTGCGCGACGACGCCGTGGAGTTCACCGACTCCGACGTGGAGGCGCTGAGGACCCTGGTCGGCATGGTCAGCGCCGGCGTCTACGACGAGGAGCACGTGCTGCTCATAGCCCGCTCGCTCGGGCGGGCCACCACGCGCCTGGCCGAGTCGCAGGCGCAGCTCGGCGCCGAAGAGCTGGACCAGGCGGGCGTGCCGCTGGCCGAGCGGTCCCGCGCCTGGCGCCGCCGGGCCGACCGGGTCGTGCCCCCGCTCGCGCGGCTGCTCGTCTACTCGTGGCAGCGGCAGCTCGCCGCAGCGGCCGGCCGCATGGTCGACCAGGACCACACCGCGGTACGGCTGGCGGTCGGCTTCGCCGACCTGGTCGGGTTCACCCGGCTGAGCAGGCAGATCACCGAGCGGGAGCTGGCCACGCTGGTCGACAGCTTCGAGGGCCGCTCCGCCGACGTGGTGACCTCCTCCGGCGGCCGGATCGTCAAGACGCTGGGCGACTCCGTGCTGTTCGTCGCCGGCAAGGCCCACGAGGCGGCCGAGATCGGGCTGCGGCTGCTGGAGACGCACGCCAGGGTCCGGGGCATGCCGGAGCTGCGCGTGGGGCTGGCCGCGGGGTCGGTGATCTGGCGGATGGGCGACGTGTTCGGCACGACGGTCAACCTGGCCAGCCGGCTCACGGCGCTGGCCCGCCCCGGCACCATCCTGGCCGACCCGGAGATGGCCGAGGAGCTGGAGGGCGACCGCGCCTTCGAGCTGCGCCCGGTCAACCGGCTGTCGGTGCGCGGCCTGGGCGAGCTGGCGCCGTTCACGATCCTGCGCGCCGGCCGCGCCGGCTGATCCGACCCGTTCCCTGTTGAGGCCGGGCAACCCGGCGGGCGCGTCGATGCGTCACTAGCCGCAGTGGCCCTCAGCGGGAGGGCCGGACGAGACGCGTGCGGGCGCGCCGCGCCGGCAGGAGGCATTAGGTGGCGGATCGGGCGATATATCAGGAATTCGTGCTGGCGCGGTCGGACCGGCTGTTACGCACGGCCTACCTGCTGACCCGCGACTGGGCCCTGGCCGAGGACCTGCTGCAGGAGTCGCTGGCCAAGGCGTGGTTCGCCTGGCCCGGCGTGGAGGAGCCGGAGGCGTACGTGCGCCGCGTGCTCGTGACGACGTACACGTCGTGGTGGCGGCGCAAGTGGCGGCGGGAGCTGCCGAGCGACGACCTGCCGGACGTCCCCGTGGACGGCGGCGCCGGCCGCGACCGCGAGGAGCTGTGGCGGGCCGTCGGCCGCCTCCCCGCCCGGATGCGCGCGGTGATCGTGCTGCGCTTCTACGAGGACCTGCCCGTGGCCGAGGTGGCCCGGCTGCTGGGCTGCGCGCCCGGCACGGTCAAGAGCCAGACCGCCAAGGCGCTGGCCAAGCTGCGTGTGGACGAGTCGATCATGGAGGAGACCCACCGATGACCGTACGCGAGCTGCGCGACGTGCTGCGCGAGCACGGCGACGCCACTCCCCCGTCCAACCCGGTCCGCCACGAGCAGGTACGGGCCCGCATCTCCCGGATCCGGCTGCGCCGGCGGCTCGCCGCGGCCGGGACCACCGTGGCGGCGGTCGCCGCGCTGGGCCTGGTGTTCCTGCCAGGCATGGCCGGAGCGGGTCCCGACACGGCGGCCGTCACGTCCGCCACGGCCGGCCCGCTGGCCGGTTCGCCCGTCCCCGGCGGGCTGCCGGAGACGTTCACCTCGCCGGACGGCACCGGCTACCGGCGCCTGGCCACGGCCTCGATCGGGGCGACCGGCAGCAGGAAGGCCACGGTCACGGTCCCCGTCACCGGCAAGCCGCTGGACGTGGCGTTGATCTGCACCCGCACGAGCCGGGCGATGCCCGGTCTCCAGGTCAAGGTCAACGGACGACCGGTGCCGGCCCACATGTTCGCCTGTACGGGGCACAGGGAGCTTGCGCCGCTGATCGTGCCTCGGGGCGCGGGGGACCGGGCCGTGATCACCTTCGACACGACCACGCACGGCTCGGCCTGCGTGCGGGCCGACTCCAAGAGCCCCTGCCGCCCGGTGAAGCCGGAGCGCGCCTCCATGTCCATGGCCGTGTACGAGTGGACACCACCGGACACTCCTGTAGAGCCCAAGGCGCCCAGGGCGTTCCCCGCCCACCAGAGCCGCTGGAAGCTGGCGGACACCCGGACCGGCACCTGGCCTGCGGAGAGGTCCCTGACGTTCCGGGTGCGCGGCGACGGCCGCGAGTTCGGGCTCGACCAGATCTGCACCGGCGACCTGGCCGCGCGCCTGTGGTTCAGGTACGAGATCGACGGCAAGGACACCGGCGGCGCGAGCGGTTGCGGTGTGTGGGAGGAGGGGCCCTACCCGGGAGCGATGTCGCTGTACAAGGTGGCGAAGGGCAAGCAGGTGACCGTCACCCTCAAGCTGTTCATGAATTCGCCGGCGGACGGGCGGCCGGTCCGCTGGTCGGTGGGGCTCTTCCGGCAGTAGGCGTGAGGTGGAGGGCGCGCGAGCACGAAAACCCCGGGTGGTTGTTGGCAACTGCTTCGCTTGCGCGCCCCCACGGCCCCGGGTGATAACGGCTTGTCCCCAACAATCCCGGGCAACACCCATCAAAAGGGGGTTCCATGGCGCGCCACCGGATCATCGGGCTCGCAGCCACGCTCCTCGCCTTACCCCTCCTCACGGCCCTTCCCGCCACCGCGGAGGCCACGCACGCCGCCCCACCGGCCCCGGCGCCGTCCGACGTGCGGGAGCTCACCCGCAAGGACTTCACCCTCGACGGCAAGCCGGTCAAGGTGCCGTCGTCGTACCGGGCCAAGCCGAGTGCCAGGGCGAAGGCCGCGGACACGCCGCCGGTCGGCACCGTGCGGCAGTGGCTCGGCATGGACGACTTCAACGGGCGGCTCTACCGCAAGGACTACACGCTGCGCGGCGTCGGCGACAACATCGAGGTGTGGGTCGCCAACGACCTCGCCTTCCCCGCCGGCGACTGCCGCGCGCAGGTCCCGTCCAGCACGCAGGTCACCGACGCGCAGGTGGCGAGCCTCGTCCACGAGTTCGACACCAACATGTACCCGAAGGAGTCCGCCGCCTTCAGCCGGCCGCCGGACCGCGACGGCTCCAACGCCGCCCTCGGGCCCGACGCCAACGGCAACGGCGGCGTCTACACCGGCGCGGGCAACCGCACCGTGACGCTCGTGGACAACGTCAGGGACGACAACTTCTACGACTTCCCGGCCGCGCCCACGTACATCGCCGGGTTCTTCTCCTCGCAGTTCAACGAGCTGCTCGACCGCAACGTCATGACGATCGACGCGTTCGACTGGCTGCACCGCACCGGCGCCAACCCGCCGGACGAGCCCACCTCCGACCTGTGCACCTCCCGCCCGGCGCGGCCGCACCAGTACGAGAACACGTTCGCGCACGAGTGGCAGCACCTGGCCCACTACTACACCGACCCGCTGGAGACCACCTGGATGAACGAGGGCCTGTCGGACTTCGCGCAGACCCTCGTGGGATACGCCGACGCGAAGGCCACGGTGTTCGACCGGGGCGCCGACAGCCACATCTACTGCTTCCAGGGCTTCGGCACCGTGCAGACGCCGTACAACACCAACCCGCGCGACTGCGGCGGCCCGGAGAACTCGCTGAACCTGTGGGGCGAGGGCGCCACGGCCAGCGGGGTGCTCGCCGACTACGGCAACGCGTACTCGTTCATGCTGTTCCTGTACGACAGGTACGGCACGGACTTCCTGACGCGCCTGCACCGTGACGGCGACCTGCAGGGCCTGGCCAGCCTGCGGGCGGCGCTGGAGGCGCGCGGCGTCAAGAGCCCGTACCAGGTGATCCACGACTACCAGACGGCGACCCTGGTGGACAAGATCGTCGGGGAGTCGGCCAGGGGCGTCATGCTCGGCGTGCCGAAGAAGCGGGTGAGCACCGCGAGCCTGCGCTCGACGGTCAACCTGGACAACCCGGCGGCGTACAGGACGGCCGGCGCCGCCCCGAACGGCGCCGACTACGTGCCGCTCCAGGCGACCGGCGGGAAGGTCCTGCGCGGGTCGGACCTGCGGTCGCTGTCGTTCGAGGGCGCGAAGACGCTGCCCGCCCAGCCGCTCGCCTGGACCGTCGTCTCCGACGACCCGGACCGGGCCGGCAACCCGGTGCTGTGGTCGGGCAACTCCAGCAATCTCGACGCCGCCGCGGTGACCCGGGTGACGGTCCCCACCGCGGACCCGACGCTGCGCCTCCTGGCCAAGTACGGGGCGGAGAGCGGCTTCGACTACGGCTACGTCGTGGTCTCCACGGACGGCGGCGCCACCTACACCGCCATCCCCGGCGACCGCACGGTGACGGGCCCGCTCGGCCCGGCGCTCAACGGCACCACCACCGGCTTCGAGCCGCACACCTTCAGCCTGGCCGCCTACGCGGGCAAGGAGATCCTGCTCGGCTTCCGGTACGTCAGCGACGCGGGCGTCAACGAGGGCGGCCTGCGGATCGACGACGTCACGGTCGGCGGCACGGCGGTGAGCGACGGGTCGAGCCTGGAGCCGTTCGACTCGCCGACGGAGATCCACCCGACGCCGGTCGCCAACTGGAACGTCCGCCTCGTCGGGCTGGACGACAAGCACGCGGTGGCGCTCCAGGTGGAGTCCGACGGGCGGCGCACGCTCTCGCTCAACCGGCTCCAACTCGCCGTGCTGGCCCCGTTCCCGAAGGTGGTCGCGGTGGTCGCCTACGACGACCCGACGGAGCAGGTGGGGCAGTACGCGCCGTACACGCTGAAGGTCAACGGCGTCACCCAGCCGGGGGGCGCCCCGCAGCAGTGACACCGGTGTGAGCCGGCGGGAAGGCGGCGCCCCACCCCGCGCGGGGCGAGGCGGGGCGCCGCCCGGACCGCTATGACGGCGCGCGGACGATGGGGTGGGTGACGTCGTGGGTGACGAGGTTGCCGCACATGCCCCAGCGGTCCTG
>NZ_JBEXDT010000116.1:0-24729 GCF_040605905.1 Nonomuraea sp. NPDC005501
GCTGCGGGCGCGCACGCGCGGGGGCGCGGCGCTGCGCTTCGACGGGCCGCCGGAGCGGCTGGAGCGCGGCGCGTGGCAGCCGCTGACCTCGGACGAGCTGGTACGGCTGGCGGAGGCCGAGCTGGGCGGGACGGAGCTCCAGGGCGGGCCGAACGAGGAGTTCGCCGGGCAGGTGGCGGCCAGCCGGGAGGCGGTGGCGGCGATCCTGCGGGAGCGGGCCGGGGCCGAGCCGCCGGCCGACCCGTGGCTGGCCTCCGAGCAGGCGCTGGTGTTCGGGCATCCGTTCCACCCGAGCCCGAAGGCGCGCGGCGGTGACCTCTGGGAGCGGTACGCGCCCGAGACGCACGCCCGCTTCCCCCTGCGGCTGCTCGCGGTGCGGGAGGACGTGCTGGCCGAGGAGGGCGACGCGTCGGCCCTCGACCTGCTGGGCGAGGCGCCGCCCGGGCACCGGCTGCTGCCCGCGCACCCGTGGCAGCTCGACCTGCTGCTCGACCGGCTCGGCCCGGTGCTCGGCGACGCGCTGACCGACCTCGGGCCGGGGCCGGTGGTGTCGCCGACGTCGTCGGTCAGGACGGTGTACGCGCCGGACGCGGGGCTGTGCCTGAAGTTCAGCCTGGACGTGCGGATCACCAACTGCGTGCGGAAGAACGCCTGGTACGAGCTGGCCGGGGCGGTGGAGCTGACCTCGCGGCTCGGGCCGGTGTTCGAGCGGGTGCGTGAGGTGTTCCCGGGCGCGCGGTGGCTGCGGGAGCCGGGGTACCGATCGGCCGCCCTGGGCACGCGGCTGCTGGAAGGGCTCGGAGTGATCGTCCGGGAGAGCCCGTGGCGGGTGTGCTCCCCCGGCGTGGCGCCGGTGCTGGCGGCGGCGCTCGCCCTGGACCCGGCCGCGGGCGGGCCGGCCCCGTACGGGGCGGACGCGATGGAACGGGATCCGCTCGGGTGGTGGACGGCGTACGTGTCGGTGGTGGCTCCGCCCGTCCTCGACCTGTTCTTCACGCACGGCGTGGTCCTGGAGCCGCACCTGCAGAACGTCCTGGTCGGCCTCGACGCGACCGGCCTGCCGCGTGAGGCGGTCTTCCGCGACCTGGAGGGCGCCAAGCTGGTCGCCGGCCGCCATGACCTGGGCGGCCTGCCGTCCCGCGTGGCGGAGGCGCTGACGTACGACGCAGAGCGCGGCTGGGCCCGGGTCGTGTACTGCCTGCTGGTCAACCACCTCACCGAGGTGGCCGCGACCGTCGCGGCGCGGGGCGGCGACGAGCTGCTGCGCGAGCTGTGGCGGGCGGCCCGCGCCGTGTTCGCCGCCGAGGCCGACCGGCTCGGGCGGCCGCTGCCCCTGCCGGAGCTGCTGGCCGGCGCCCCGCTGCCGGCCAAGGCGAACCTCGCGGTCCGCTGGGCCCGCGCCGCCGACCGGGCCGCCGGGTACGTGCCGATCGCGAACCCCCTCGCATGATCCCCGCCGGTGTCCGCGACGCCGCCGCCCGCCTCGGCGACCTCCCCGCCTACCTGTACGACCTGCCCGGCCTGGAGGCCCATGCCCGGTCCGTACGGCAGGCACTGCCGGGCATCGAGCTGTACTATGCGGTCAAGGCCAACCCCGACCCCGAGCTGCTGCGCGTGCTGGAGCCGCACGTGGACGGGTTCGAGGTGTCCTCCGGCGGCGAGCACGCCCACGTGTCGGCCCTGTTCCCGGGCAAGCCGCTGGCGCTCGGCGGGCCGGGCAAGACCGAGGCCGAGCTCCGCCTGCCGCACCACCGCCTCCACGTCGAGTCGCCCGGCGAGCTGCGCCGTCTGCTGGCCACCGGGCTGGAGGCCGACGTGCTGCTGCGGCTCAACCCCGGGCTCGCGGTCGAGGGGGCCGCGCTGACGATGAGCGGGCCGTTCGGGATGGACGAGGCGGGGGTGGCGCAGTGCCTGCCGCTGTTCACCGACCGCGTACGGCTGCGCGGCGTGCACGCCCACCTGGCCAGCGGCCTGGACGCGCCCGAGCTGCTGCGCCTGGCCCGCCACCTGCTCGACACCGATCACGACGAGGTCAACCTGGGCGGCGGCATGGCCGTGGACTACACCGAGCCGCGGGCGCGGTTCGGCTGGGCCGAGTACGGCGAGGGGCTGACGGGGCTGCGGCGTCCGGGGCAGCGGGTGCGGATCGAGCCGGGCCGGGCGCTGACCGCGTACTGCGGCTTCTACGCGACCCGCGTCGTGGACGTCAGGCGCGTGCACGGCCGGGCGTACGCGGTCCTGCTGGGCGGCACCCACCACCTGCGCACGCCCGTCGCCAAGGGGCACGACCAGCCGTTCGAGGTGCTGCCGGAGGGACGGGGCCAGGGCGTGACGGACGAGCCGGTCACGCTCGTCGGGCAGCTCTGCACGCCCAAGGACGTCTTCGCCCGCGACGTCGTCACCTCGGTGAGCGTCGGCGACGTGGTGGTGTTCGCGATGGCCGGCGCCTACGCCTGGAACATCTCCCACCACGCCTTCCTCATGCACCCTCACCCGGAGTTCCGCCACCTGACGCCCTGACCGGCACCCCTTCGACGGGCGCCACCGGGCCGTCGGCGGGCGCGTGGAACCATGCCGCTCCACGTCGGGTGTCCATGTATTCGCGGATCCGTCTGATCAGGCCGGACTCCAGTTCGAAGATGAAGCAGTAGTCGTTGTCGTAGTGGCCGCCGTGGGCGAGGGTAGCCCGCAGACGCATCTCGACGACCACGGTGTCGCCGTCGGCGTGGAAACCGCCGAAGTCCATGGACACGTCGTCGACGAAGACCGTGGAGAACTCCTGGGTCAAGAACCGTACGATGCGTTCCCGGCCGACGAGATGGTGCGTTCCGTCGATGGCCAGAGAGGTCGCGTTGCCGGGCGGGGCCAGCCACTCCGCGTCGTGCGTGAAGACGTCGCGGACCCGGCTCGCGTCTCGCGTGGCGAAGACGCGCCACGCGTCGATGACGAGCCGCTTGTTCGATGCCGCACTCATGGGCCGACTCCTTGTGCAGGTGGATGGCCCAGGATTCTCGCGGGTCGCGGATCAGTGATCTGGTCAGATTCGGCCAGATTCGGCAGTGGATCCTGATCTGTCCGATCTGGACCGGCCCGCCGATGCCATGCTGGGGCCGTGAACGCAGTCGGCGCTGTCCTCACCACCGGCATCTACTGCCGCGATGACTGCCCGGGCCGCCCCCTCCCGGCGAACACCACCCGCTACCCCTCCGCGGCCGCGGCGGAAGCGGCCGGGTATCGCGCCTGTCATCGCTGCCGCCCGTACCGGCAAGAATCCCTGCCTTCCGCGGACATGCCGCGCGCGAGTTACGGTCCCGGCGACGGGTCACCGACCGCCTCCAGGCCGACGGCGGGCTGGCCCTCCGGCTGACCCACGACAAGCCGATCGACTTCGCGGCCGCCCTGCGCCACCTGGCGGCACGGGCGACACCGGCCGTCGAGGCTGTCTCGGGCGGCTCCTATCGGCGTACCATCCTGGTCGATCACGATCCCGGCATGATCGAGATCACCCAGCGGTCCCCGACGGAGCTGCTCCTCGTCGCTCATCTCCCCCGGCTGGGCGGCCTCATCCACCACGTCCGCCGCGCCCGGCGCCTTCTCGCTCTTGACGATCCCGCCCGGACGTGCGGCCACTGGGATCCGTTCGAGGCCGGCGTGCACGACATCGTGCTGGCCGAGGCAGCGGACGCCTCGCAGGCACGGGCCGTCCTGGGCTGCCTCGTCGACCGATTCGGCGGGGCCGTGCCCGGCCTCGCCCCGGCCGGGCTCACCAGGACGTTCCCACGACCCGACGTCCTCGCCGCGGCCGATCTCGGCGGCCTGCCCATCCCCGGCGCCGTCGTTCACGCCGTGCGGTCATTCGCGCTCGCGACCACCGACCGACCGGCGCCGAGCCTTCCTCATGCACCCTCACCCGGAGTTCCGTCACCTGACGGCCTGACCGGCACCGCCTCGACGAGCGCCACCAGGCCGTCGGCGTCCAGCAGATCCACGGGGCGCACCGTCCGGTTGGCGCGCACGTAGTGGAAGGCGGCGCTGACCCGGTCGAGCGGCACACCGGCCAGGTGCGACCAGGCCAGCCGGTAGGCGGCGAGCTGCACCGACGCGGCCCGCGCCTTCTTGCCCCTGGGCGGCTCGCCGGTCTTCCAGTCGACCACCTCGTAGCGGCCGTCCGGCAGCTCGAACACCGCGTCCATCCGGCCGCGCACCAGCCGGTCGGCGATCATGGTCTCGAACGGCACCTCCAGGTCGAGCGGCCGGCGCTCGGCCCACTCGCTCTGCTCGAACCGCTCCTGGAGGTCCGCCAGCCGCACGTCGGCCTCCTCCACCTCCTCGACCAGGTCGAGGTCGAAGTCGTCGAGCAGCCGCTGCTGGTCCCAGCGGGTCTCCAGCCACTTGTGGAAGGAGGTGCCGCGCCGGGCGAGCGGAGCCGGCTTGACCGGGACGGGCCGGCGGATCCTGCGGGCCAGCTCGCCGGCGTCGGCGGCGAGCGTCACCAGCGACGACACGGTCAGCTTCGACGGCAGCTCGACGGTCGTGGCGCCACGCCTGCGGTGCAGCTCCCGCTCGCGCAGCAGCAGGTCCGTGTCGCGCTCCCAGGCGCGCACGCGCTCCTCCTCGAACGGACGCAGCGGCTCGTCCTCGGCCGGGGCGAGCGATCCGGCCAGCGCGTCCTCGACCAGCCGGGCGCCGTCCAGGACCGACTCGTAGCGCAGGCCCTCGGGCGTGACCGGCCAGACGGCGGCGGCCGGCTCGGCCAGCAGCGGGTTCGAGGCCCCCTCTTCGAGGTCGGGCGCCCAGAAGGCCACCTTGTCGGCGGTGTCGCGGATCTCCAGCAGGAAGTCCGACGGCTCCAGCGGCCTGGTGGCGCTGCCCCACCGGTAGCCGGAGGCGATCAGGTGGTAGTGGGCGCGCGTGACGGCCACGTACGCGAGCCGCCGCTCCTCCATCAGGTCGCGCTCCCGGCAGCTCTCGTCGAACGCGGCCAGGTCCTCCTTGGCCAGGCCCGGCAGACGGGGCAGGTCGGCGGCGTCGCCGCGCAGCGGGTAGGGCAGCTTGCGGGCGTTCTCCGTCCAGCGGCTGTTGGTGACGGGCGTGGCCGGGAACATGCTGCCGGTGGCGATCGTGCCCTTGGAGCTGACGAGCTGCGACAGGCCGGGCACGACCACGATCGGCCACTCCAGGCCCTTGGAGGCGTGGACGGTCATCAGCTTCACGCTGTTGCTGTCGCCGACCCGGCCGGCCTCCAGCCCGAACTCCTCGCTCTCGGCCGCCTGGAGGTAGGCGAGGAACGCGCCGAGCGTCGGGTCCTCGGAGTCGCCCGCGAACCGCGACGCCGCGTCCAGGAACGCGTCGAGGTCGGCCCGGGCCGCGAACGCGCTGACCGTGCCGCCGCGCGCGGCGACCTCGATGTCCAGCCCGAGCCGCCGCTCCACCTCGGTGATCAGGTCGGGCAGCGGCTGGCCGGTGTGCGCGCGGAGCTGGCGCAGCTCCTGCGCGAGCGCGACGAGCCGGGCGCCGGCCAGCGGCGAGAACGACTCCAGCCACTCCTCCCGGTCGGGCAGCTCGTCGAGCGCGTCGACCAGGCTGCCGCGCTCCTCGGCCAGGTCGGCCACCACCTGGTCGAGCGGGTCGTGACCGCGCCGGCCCGCGCGGGTCTCGCGGTTCAGCTCGCGGGCGTACTGGCCGAGCACCCGCAGGTCGGCGGGGCCGATGCGCCAGCGCGGACCGGCCAGCAGCCGGGCCAGCGCGTCGCCCGCCGTCGGGTCGTACAGGACGCGGAGGGTCGCGACGATGTCGCTGACCTCGGGGACGGTGAGCAGGCCGCCCAGGCCGACCACCTCGACCGGGATGTCGCGCTCCTCCAGCGCCTTGCGCAGCGCCGGGAACTGCGAGCGCTTGCGCGCCAGGATCGCCACGTCCTGCGGCTGGATCGCGAGCGTCTTCTTGCGCTCGCCCTCGCCCCAGGGCAGGCCGTCCGGGGCGACCTCCCGGCCGAGGATGCCGGCCAGGCCGTCGGCGACCCACCGGGCCTCGTCCTCGGCGGTCTCGTGGAAGGCGCAGGTGACGCGGCCCCGGTCCACCCGGTTCGGGCCGGGCACGAGGACGGGCACCTCGCGGGCCTCCATGCGCAGCGGGAGCTGGACGCGGGCGGCCACGTCGAGGACGCGGTCGCCGTTGCGGAAGCTGACGCTGAGCTGCCGCACCGGGGCCGGGTCACCGGTGCCGGTGCGGAAGTCACGGGGGAAGCGGCGCAGGTTGCCGGCCGACGCGCCGCGCCAGCCGTAGATCGACTGGCAGGGGTCGCCGACCGCCGTCACCGGGTGGCCGCCGCCGAACAGGCTACGGAGCAGGACGAGCTGGGCGTGGCTGGTGTCCTGGTACTCGTCGAGCAGCACCACCGCGAAGCGGGACCGCTCGATCTCGCCGACCTCCTTGTGGTTCGCGGCGATGCGGGCGGCCAGCGCCATCTGGTCGCCGTAGTCGATGACCTCGCGTGCCCGCTTGAGCCGCTCGTACGCCTCCACCAATGGCAGCAACTGCTCCCTGGCCGCCTGGACGTTGACCGGCCGGTGCTGGGCCTGCGTGACGCGGCCCGGCAGCCTCTCGTGCTGGTCGCGCAGCCAGTCGCCCACCCGGCGCACGTCCCCGGCGCCGCGCAGGTGCTCCGACAGCTCCCCCGCCAGCTCCAGGACGGCGGCCGTGACGGACGGCGGGCCCAGCTCGACGCGGTCCATCGGCCCGTCGTAGGCGGCGACCACCCGTGAGGCGAGCTGCCAGGAGACGGCCGGCGTGACCAGCCGCATGGTCGGCTCCAGCGCCTCGCGCAGCGCGTGGTCGGTGACCAGGCGCGCCGCGTAGGCGTGGTAGGTGGACACGGTCGGCTCCTCGTCGAGCGCGTCCGGCGTCACCAGGCCCGCCTCGGCCAGGCCGTTCAGCCGCTCCCTGACGCGGGTGGCCAGCTCGGCGGCGGCCTTGCGGGTGAACGTCAGGCCGAGCACGTTGCCCGGCTTGACCAGGCCGTTGGCGACGAGCCAGACGACGCGACCGGCCATGGTCTCGCTCTTGCCGGAGCCGGCGCCGGCCATGACGACCATGGGTTCGAGGGGTGCCTCGATGACGCCGGCCTGCTCGGGGGTCGGCGGCAGGACGCCGAGCTTCCCGGCCAGCTCGACGGGGTTCAGCACACCTGGCCTCCGCTGTCGTTGACGGGACAGCTGGCCCTGGCGGCGCAGGTGCGGCAGCCGTCGTTCGCCCTGGCCTGGAAGTACGGCCCGGACATGCCGGTCGCCACGGTGTCGACCAGGCCGGCGGCCCAGCCGGGGTTCGGGTCGTCGGCGAGGGCGCCCTGGCGCTGCTCCAGCGCCTCGTTGCGGCCGCCCGCCTTGCCGAGCTGGACCAGCGCGGCGCCGCCCGGCTCGGTCATGCCGTGGCGGGCGAACGCGCCGAGCAACGCGGCGAGCTGGTACACGCCGAGCTGCGGGTGCCGGTCCAGCTCGCCCGGCCGGGGCTTGGAGCCGCCGGTCTTCAGGTCGATGATCACCGCCCGGCCCTCGGAGTCGCGCTCGACCCGGTCGACGCGGCCCTTGATCTGCACGCCGTCGCCGACGGTGGCGACGAACGCCTCCTCCAGGGCGACCAGCTCGCGGGGGTTCTCCTTGTGCCAGCGCAGGAACTTGCCGATCATCTGCTCGGCGACCTGGCGCTGCTTGCGGTTGAACCAGACGCCGCCGAAGTCGAGCTCGTGCCAGATCTCGTCCAGGCGGCTGCCGAGCAGGTCCTCGTTCGGAAGGTCGGTGGAGGCGAGCACGGCCAGCGCGTGGATGATCGTGCCGAGCCCCTGGGCGCTGCTGGTGCCGGCGGCGCCGACGGCCGTCTCCAGCAACCAGCGCAGCCCGCACTTGGTGAAGCTCTCGACCGCCGACGGCGAGATGCTGACGGTGTCGTCGGGCCAGCTCAGCGGCCGGTCGTCGGTCATGGTCGTCAGGGCGTACCACTCGTTGGGGTGGGCGCCCCGCACGCCGGCGGCGGCCAGGCGGGCGAGCTGCTGGGCGGCCTTGCGGCGCACCTTGGCGGGCCGGGTCGGGTCGGTGACGGCGCTGCGCAGGTCGGCGACGAGCGCCGCCATGTTGAGCCAGCGCGCCCGGTCGTCCACCGTGGCCGTCTCCACCGCACCCGGCATGAGCTCGCTCAGGAACCTCGACGGCCGCTCGTCGGTGTCCTCGCCGCCCACGGCCGTCACCACGAGCCTGCGCCGGGCCCGCGTCGCCGCGACGTAGAACAGCCTCCGCTCCTCGGCCAGCAGCTTCGAGGCCAGGGACGCGGCGTTCGGCCTGGCGCCCTCGGCCAGCTCCACCAGGTCGTCGGCGCCCAGCATCGACCCGCGCAGCCGCAGGTCCGGCCACACGCCCTCCTGGACCCCGGCGACGACCACCACGTCCCATTCGAGGCCCTTGGAGCGGTGGGCGGTCAGCACGCGCACCGCGTCGCCGTCGGGCGCCCGGTCGGCCAGCGTGTCGCCCGGGATCTCCTGCGCGGCGAGGTCGTCCAGGAACACCTCGGCCCCGGCCTTCGGCATCCGGTCCACGAACCGGGCCGCGTAATCGAACAGCGCCACCACCGCGTCCAGGTCACGGTCCGCCTGCGCGCCGCGGGCGCCTCCGCCCAGGCTCAGCTCGGTCCATCGCTCGGCCAGGCCGCTCGCCTGCCAGATCGCCCACAGGACGTCCTCGGCCGTGCCCTCCTGGAGGACGGCCTCGCGGGCGGTGACCAGCAGCTTGGCGAGGCGCTCGGCGGGCGGGGCGATGTGCGGCTCGACGCGGGTGAGCTCGCGGGCGTCCTTCAGCGCCGCGACGAGCAGCTCGCCGGACGTGCGGGGCCTGTCGCGGGCCTCGGGCACTTCCGGCTGCTCTTCTTCCCGCTCGTCCTGGCCGGGTACGGCGGGCTCCGGCTCGGTGAGCGCGTATGCCTCGTTCTCTGCGATCTTCAGGGCTCGGCGGAGGCGCCGGACGCCGATCATGTCGGTGCCGCCCAGCGGGCCGGTCAGCAGCTCCTCGGCCACCGCCTCGTCCAGCGACGGGGGGTCGAGGGCCACGCGCAGCATGGTCAGCAGCGGCCGTACGCCCGGCTCCTGGGCGATCGGCACCTCGTCGCCGGCCACCATCGTCGGCACGCCCGCGCTGACCAGCGCCCGCCGCAGCAGCGGCACCTGGCGGACGGCCGAGCGCACGAGCACGGCCATCCGGTGCCAGGGCACGCCCTCGATGAGGTGGGCCCTGCGCAGCGTGTCGGCCACGACGGCGGCCTCCTGGCTGGTGCTGTCGGCCAGCAGCACCCGCACGTCGCCCGGGTCGGCGTCGGGCAGGCACAGCAGCTCCCGGTGGCCGTGCGTCCGTGCCCGCGCGGGAGCCGGGGCCTCGGCCGGGGCCTGCGCCTGGCCCTGTGCCTGGCCCTGTACGGGCGTCCGGGACGGCGCCGGGTCCGGCAGGGGGGCGGCCGGGAGGCGGGCGGCGAGGCGGCGGGTGGCCTCCAGCACGTCCGCGCCGCTGCGGCGGCAGACCCGCAGCGCGAGCACCGGGGCGTCCCGGCCGTCGAGCGTGCGGAACCGCTGCGGGAACCCCAGGATGCCGCGCACGTCGGCCCCCCGGAACCCGTAGATCGACTGGTCGGGGTCGCCCACGGCCACCAGGTCGCGCCCGTCGCCCGCGAGCTGCCGCAGCAGCATCTCCTGCGCCGGGTCGGTGTCCTGGTACTCGTCCACGAACACCACGTCGTGCGCGGCCCGCTCCCTGCGCCGTACCTCCGGGTCGGCCAGCAGCGCGGCCGCCGCCCGGATCAGCTCGGTGTAGTCGAGCGCCGGCTCCGGGTCGAGGTCGAAGCGCCTGTCGTAGCGCCGGGCGAACCCGCCGGCCGCCACCCAGTCGTCACGGCCGTGGCGCCTGCCGAGCTCCTCGATGCGGTCGCCGTCCAGGCCGCGCTCGGCCGCGCGTGACAGGAGGTCCCGCAGCTCCTCGGCGAACCCCCGGGTCTTCAGCGCCTCCCGCAGCGTGCGCGGCCACTCCGTCGCGCCGTCCTCCAGCTCGCCGTGGAGCAGCCGCCGGATCTCCAGAAGCTGCTCGGGCCCGGTCAGCAGCCGGGGCGGCGGCTCGCCCGCCAGCACGGCCTCGCGGCGAAGGAGCGCGTACGCGTAGCTGTGGAACGTCAGGGCCAGCGGCGTGCGGGTGGTGCGCCGCAGCCGGGCGGTCACACGTTCGCGCAGCTCGCCGGCCGCCTTGCGGCTGAAGGTGAGGATCAGCACCCGCTCGGGGTCGGCCCCCCGGCGCTCGATGCGGTCCACCACCGACTCCACGATGGTCGTCGTCTTGCCCGTGCCCGGGCCGGCGAGGACGAGCAGCGGCCCGCTCCCGTGGGCGACCACGGCGCGCTGATACTCGTCGAGCACAGGGGGCTCCGCCGGCCTCGCGCTCCCGCGCCGCACCAACCGCCAGGTCTGACCACTCACAGCACTAGATTCCATCAGACCACAGGGGTAGATCGTGCCGAGTTGACCGGTCCCGCGGAGACGATCCGCTCACGTTAGCGACACGAGGAGGGGTTCGCGCGGCGACACGCCACGGTGAGGTCAGGCGAGACGGACTCCGGGGGTCCGCAGGAACGTCGTGATGAGGGCGTGGATGAGGCGCGCCAGCAGGGCTTCGGCCACCATGAGCGCCGCCTTGGCCAGGATCGAGGCCAGGAGATCGGGCATGAGATACCTCACATGAGGGAAATGGTACGTAATGCCATATTTCACCATAAATCTGGCGCTGGGCGGCATCTTACGTGTCCGAAAGGCGAACGCGAGATGGCCGGCGCGCGTCCACCCGTTCGAGTGCCCTTTCGAGCAGCACCGCCGCGGCGGCGCAGCCGAGCGCGATCCCCCACCCCAGCGGCCCGATCGGACGGCAGCCGAACAGCCGGCTCAGCCCCGGCACCGAGACGATCACCGCGAGCACGGCCAGCGACGCGAGCGAGGCCAGCAGCACCAGCCGGTCCCGCCCGCCCACGACGAGTGTCTGCAGGAGCTGCGCCCCCACCAGCCCGACGAGCCCGATCGTGTCGGCCCGGTCACGTGTGCCGGTCATGCGGCCGAGCAGCCACGCCGCCGCGGCCGCCGCGGCGGTGGTGACGGCCCGCAGGTAGATGTCGCGGGTCAGGGCGGTGCCCAGCGACGCCTCCGGCCCTTCGGCGAGGAGCCGGTCCGGGTCCGCGGCGCCCGGCGGCCGCACCGCCACGGCCATGGCGGGGAGCATGTCGGTGAGGAGGTTCACGAGGAGGAGCTGGCGGGTGTTGAGCGCGCTGCGCCCGGTCAGCAGGCTGGAGCCGACGGTGAACACGATCTCGCCGAGGTTGCCTCCGAGCAGCATGCTCAGCGAGTCGCGCACCGACCCCCACATCCCCCGGCCCTCCACGATCGCGTCGATGATCGTCTCGATGCGCTCGTCCACCACCACGATGTCGGCGGCGGCGCGGGCGGCCGGGGTGGCGCGGGAGCCCAGGGCCACGCCCACGTCGGCGAGCCGGATGGCGGGCACGTCGTTCGCGCCGTCGCCGGTGACGGCGACCACCCGGCCCATGCGGCGCAGCCCGGCGACGATCCGGGCCTTGTGCTCCGGCGTGACCCGGGCGAACACCGCGACGTCCGGCAGCGCCCCGGCCAGCGCGTCGTCGTCCAGCTCCTCCAGCTCGGGGCCGGTCATGACCCGGCCGCCGTTCAGGGCGTTGATCTCGGCGGCGATGGCCTCCGCCGTGCTCGGGTGGTCACCGGTGATCATGACGACACGGACGCCGGCGCGCATCAGGCCCTCCACGCTGCGCCTGGCGGTGGGCCGCACCGGGTCGGCCAGGCCGAGGAAGCCGAGGAAGCTCAGCCGTTCGATCCTGGACTCGTCGAGGTCGGCGCGGCCGGAGGCGGGTCGCTCGGCGACCGCCAGCACCCGGTGGCCCTGGCGCGCGAGCCGGTCCATCTCCTCCTCCAGCTCGCGCCTCGCCGCCTCGTCCAGCGGCACCGTGCCTGCGCCGCGCCGCAGCTCCGTGCAGCGGCTGAGCAGCACCTCGGGCGCGCCCTTCACGCTCAGCACCTGCCGCGCCGCGCCGCCCGGCTCCCCCGTCGCGTCCCCGTACGTCCCGAGGACGGCGTGGTACCCGCGCGCCGGCTCGAACGGCAGCTCGTCCACCCGCCGCCACCCCCGGAGCCCGTCCGCCGGTGACACGCCCAGCCGCTCCGCCCCCTCCACCACGGCGCGGTCCGTGGGATGCGGGATGGCGCGCCCGTCCTCGTGCCGGGGGCACGCCCGCAGCGCGGCGCCCACGACGGCCCGCAGCTCGGGCGTCAGCTCGTCCACGGGGCGCTCGGTCCGCCCGTCCGACACCCGGCCCAGGCTGATGCGCCCCTCGGTCAGGGTGCCGGTCTTGTCGAAGCACAGGACGTCCACGCGGCCCAGCGCCTCGATCGTGGACGGGTTCCGTACGAGCGTGTCGCGGGCCGACAGGCGCTTGGCCGACGCCAGCTCCGCCACCGTCGCCACGAACGGCAGGCCCTCCGGCACCGCCGCGACCGCCAGGCTCACGGCGGGCGCGACCGCAGCGGCCGGCGGTGTGCCCCTCAGCAGCTCGATCACCATCAGCGCCACGCCCGACCCGACGGCGACGGGCAGGATGCGGCGGCTCAGCGCGCGCAGCCGCAGCTCCACCCCGGTCGGCGGCGGCGCGGTCGCGGACAGCCTGGCGGTCCTGCCCGCCACGGTCGCCTCGCCGGTGGCCACGACCACGGCGAGGCCGTGGCCCGCCGCGACCGTCGTCCCCTGGTACACCATCGACGTCCGGTCCGCGACGGCCGGCGCCGCCGTCGGCGCCTCGCCCTTGGCCACGAGCTGCGACTCGCCGGTCAGGGTCGACTCGTCCACCTCCAGGCCCGACGCCTGGACCAGCCGCGCGTCCGCGGGCACCGCGTCACCCGCGCGCAGCTCGATCACGTCGCCCACCACCAGGTCGTCCGCGACGCCGGCCACCGCGCCGGCCGGGCGGCGCAGCCGTACAGCCGTCGCCGTGATCCGCGTGAGGCGGTGCAGGATCCGGTCGGCGTGCCAGCGCTGCGTGCCGCCGAGCAGCGCGCCGACGCCCATCACGCCGCTGATCAGCGCGGCGTCCAGCACCGAGCCGACGGCGACCGACACGCCCGCGCCCGCGGCGAGCACCGGCGTGAGCGGGTTGGCGATCTCCTCCAGGCAGGCTCGGGCCAGCGAGCGCGGCTCTGCCCGCGGCGTCACCGGCGCCGCCCTGCGCCGCGCCGCCTCCTCCTCCGCGAGCCCGTCAGGAGACGTGTCGAGCCTGGCCAGCACGTCGCGGGCCGCCATGGCGTGCCAGGGCGTGTGATCGACGGGCGGAGGCGGCACCTCGCGGCCCGCGCGGCGGCCCGTCCACTCGCCCACGACGAGCGCGGCCACGGACGTGCCGTTGCCCACCAGGTGCACCCGGGCGAGCGCCGTCCGCGCCGGGCCCAGGAACGCCAGCCCCGCACCCACCGCGGCGCCGGCCGCGGCCACCCGCACGCCGCGCCGGCCGGCCTTCCTCGCGTACGGCAGGCCGCGCAGGAGGAGGTGCGCTCCCTCGAACCCGCCGATCACGTCGGCGTCCCACGGGACCGGGCGGGGTCTGCCGAGCACGCCGACGCCCACGTCCGCCAGGGCCAGCGCCCGCCCGCCGCGCTGCGACACCACCGCCACCCCGTGCCCGCCGGCCTGCATGGCCCGCACCTCGGAGGCCAGCCGCGATCCCCCGCGCACCACCCGATCCACGCCCAGCCGGGCGGCCAGCCCCGGATCGCCGCCCGCCAGCACCACCTCGCACCCGCGCCCGGGGGCGGCGACGAGAGCCTCGGCCAGCGGGTGCAGCTCGGGCTCCAGGCCGACGACGGCGGCCACGACACCGTGCCTGGCGACCGCGACCAGCCTGATCCCCTCGTCCCGCCATCGCCCCACCTCGGCGGGCTCCCCGCCGCCGATCACCCCGGCCGGCTCGTACGGGGCGACGCTCCAGCCGTCGCGCTCCCGGCGGGCCACCGGGGCGGAGCGGTCCGTGAGATCGATGAGCGTGTACAGACGGGAGTGCAGCTCCTCCACACCCGCCTGCTCCGTGCGCGCGCCCGTCCCCTTCTGCTCCTCGGCGGAGACGAGTGGCACGATGCCGTGGACCGCCCACGCGCCCGTGGTGAGCAGACCGGCGTCCACGACGACCGTGTCCACGCGGTCCATCCGGTGCAGCGCCTCACGGTCCAGCACGATCGTGTCCCGCCCCGCCAGCGCGCGCACCACCGCGCTGGTGAACGCGTTCCGGCTCAGGGTCGCCGCCTTCGGCACCCCGGCGACCAGCAGGGTCAGCCCCCGCTGGTGGTTTCGGCTGAGGAACGTGGTCACGCCCTGCCCGGCCACGGCGAGCATGCCCGCCGCGTCCGCGTACCTCTCGACGGGCCCGCGCGGCAGGGGCGACCCGCGTGGCGGCACGGCCGCACGGATGTGGCGGTAGGCCCCGTCCTCGGCGGCGAAGTCCTCCTCGCGCCGCTCCCATGCCGCGCGCACCGCACGCGCCTCCACGAACCGGCCGGCCGCCGCGACCGAGTCGATGAGCAGGGAGACGGGCCGCAGCGCGAGCGTGTGCGTGGCGATCCGCCCGGACGCCAGCAGCGCGTCGCCGATCGGCTTGCCGACCCGCTCCTCCAGCTCGCGGCGGACCCGGGGGGTGTGCTCCACCAGGGAGACCAGGGCCGGGACCAGCGGGGGCAGCCCGGGCACCCGGACGACCTGCCCGGCCAGAGCCGCGCCGGCGCCGAGAAGGTGCAGGCCGAGGCTAACGGCGGCGCGCGCCTGCTGCTCCACACCGTCGAGCGCCCAGGCGCCGCCTCCCGTTCCCGCTTCGTCAGCGTCCATGTCGTCCTGGAGGCCGGAGTCTTGGAGGCCGGAGTCTCGGAGGCCGGAGTCTTGGAGGCCGGAGCCGCCCGGCGAGTCCGGCGTCCCCTCGTCCAGCTCGTCGACGATCGCCACGAACTTGTCCAGGTCCGTCGCCTCAGGGTCGCAGGCGACGTACACGGAGCCGAGCACGCCGTTCACCTCGGCCCGTTCGGCACCGGCGGCGCGCAGGCGCTCCTCCAGGAGGCGCGCCGCCCGATCGGTGCCCGGCCCGCCCAGGGCGCGCAGCTCGACCCGCACCCCGCCCGGGCACACGCGGACCACCCGAGGGTGCGGGAGCAGCCCTCGGACCGGTTCGGGAAGCATGGTGAGCAGCGCGCCGGCGACGGCGTGCACGCCGGGCAACCGCATGTGTTCTCCCTCTCCCGTCGAACAGGTGTGTCCTGGCGGGGGAAGGCCGGACGGATGGACGTGTCAGGTACTCGCTCGCTCATCGCCCGGCCGGGGGCTCCGGCTCACCGGACCGCGCGATGACTCGCACAGGCCGCCCCGTGCGCATGGACGGCCGCTGGTGTCATGAGCGGGCGCTAGGTGCCGGAGTCCTTCTGGCCGGAGGGGAAACCCCGGCTCCTGGGGGAGGCGGCGCCCCTTCTCGTCGTGGAGGCGGCCGCGGCCTCCGATGACGGCGTGCCGTTCGCGGACCCGCTCCTCGCCCTCGTGGACGTTCCGCTCCGGCCGCGCGTCGCCGGGGACGTACGCGCCGTCGAGGCCGCGCGTGCGACCGTCTCGGCCGCCGCCCGGGTCGCCTGGGACTCCCGCGCGGTGGCGCCGCCGGCGACGCCCCCCATGAAGCTCTCCCCCGTACGGGCCCGCTGCGCGATGATCGCGCCCGCGCCGATGGCCGCCGCGACGGGCCACTCGATCACGCCCATGACCGCCATCGCCCCCAGGGCCCCGTAGTAGGCCACGCGCTCGGGCGGCGGCAACATCGACCGCGCGACGTCGGCGGCGTGGCCCATCTCCTGACGGTTGATCCTGGGAACGGGCAGACGCGGCATCGACACGTGCGGCAGACGCACCCGTCGAGGGCGAAGCTCGATGCTCATCATCGGCAGGTCCAGCGTGAACCGTCTGGCGGAGCCGTCCACCGGCCCGGCGGTATCGGACGAACGGGTCTGGGCCTCGGTCATGACGTCGCCTCCGGACTGAATCCTTCTCCGCTTCCCTATCCCACCGCCGGGCGGTTCATGCCCAACACAGCCTTTTTGACCCTTTCCCTACCATGCCCCGCACGGCCTTGGTCGAGCGCTATCGGCTCGACCCCGCCACGAGGCTCTACAAGCACACGGGGACGTTCATGAAGGACGAGCCCGGCGAGACGCCGCTGGTGAGCAACCCCATCCCACTGGTGATCGACTGGTCGGAGCTGGAGTTCGACGCCGCGAGCTAGCCCCTGCGGGACAGGGTCAGGGCTTGCGGGCGATGCCGCCGTACATGAGGCGCTGGCCGACCGTCAGCTCCGCCGGCACCGGACCGTCCGGGCGCCACAGGGGCAGCGGGACGACCCCGGGCTCCAGCAGCTCGAACCCGTCGAAGAAGCCGGTGATCTCCTTCTCCGTGCGGAAGCGGCCCGTGCCGAGGAGGGCGAGGTACTTCTTCTCCGCCTCGCGGGATTCCTCGCTGGAGGCGCAGAAGTGGGTGATGAACAGGTAGCTGCCGGACGGCACCGCCGCCATGTACTTCTCGACGATGCCCTGGGGGTCCTCGTCGTCGTGCAGGTGGTGCAGGATGCCGACCAGCATCACGCCGACCGGCTGGTCCATGTCGATGAGCCGCCGGACGTCCTTGTCGGCGA
Organism: Nonomuraea sp. NPDC005501; assembly: GCF_040605905.1. Classification (NCBI taxonomy): domain Bacteria; kingdom Bacillati; phylum Actinomycetota; class Actinomycetes; order Streptosporangiales; family Streptosporangiaceae; genus Nonomuraea; species Nonomuraea sp. NPDC005501. Next base: position 16,795 of record NZ_JBEXDT010000116.1, read on the forward strand.
GGATGGCCGAGGGGTCGCGCAGGTCGGAGGTGACGACGGCGGTGCGCTCGTTCTCGGCGAGCAGCGCCCTGCCGTGGGCCAGCACCATCGGGTCGTTGTCGACGTAGACGACGCGGGACTCGGGGTTCGCGCGCTGGGCGACGTGGTGGGTGTTCTCCAGGGTCGGCAGCCCGGACCCGAGGTCGATGAACTGGCTGACGCCCTGCTCGACGAGGAACCGCACGCCCCGGCCGAGGATCTGCCGGTTGTACGTGGCCACGTCGTAGATCTCGGGGACCACCTTCACGATCTCCGCGACGAACGCGCGGTCGACCTCGAAGTTGTCCTTGCCGTTGAGCACGACGTCATAGGCGCGGGCGATGCTGGGGCGCGTCGTGTCGATGGCGCTCTTCCACTGATCCGGCGTCTCGGCCACGTCGGTCCCCTCTCGATGCTGCGACGACCATGATCCTAGTGCGGTGAACATGAAGGCCGTACGCGTTTAGGGCATTCTGAGGGACATGTCCGGCACCTCCGCCCGCCTGCTGACTCTGCTGTCGCTGCTGCAGACCCCGCGCGAATGGCCCGGCAGCGAGCTTGCGGAGCGGCTGGGGGTCAGCCCGCGCACGATCCGCCGGGACATCGAACGGCTGCGCGACCTCGGCTACCCGGTGGAGGCGAGCATGGGCGGCGCGGGCGGCTACCGGCTGGTGGCGGGCACGGCCATGCCGCCGCTGCTGCTCGACGACGAGGAAGCCGTGGCCATCGCCGTCGGCCTGCGCACCGTGACCCGGCACGCCGTGGACGGCATCGACCAGGCATCGGTACGGGCCCTGGCCAAGCTGCGGCAGGTGCTGCCGTCCCGGCTGCGGGCGCGGGTCGGCGCCCTGAGCACCGCCACGTCGGCGCCGCCGCCCGTCGCCGGGCCGAGTATCGACCCGGAGATCCTCACGTCGCTCGCCACGACGGCCGCCGCCGGGGAGCGGGTGCGTTTCGCGTACCGGTCCGGCGACGGCGCCGAGAGCAGGCGCCACGTGGAGCCGTACGCACTGGTCACCTGGGGCCGGCGCTGGTACCTCCTCGCGTACGACTGCGAGCGGGACGACTGGCGGGTCTTCCGGGTGGACCGCGTCGAGCGGCCCTGGCCCACGGGCGCACGGTTCGCACCGAGGCCGTTGCCGGCCCAGGACGCCGCCGCCTTCGTCGTCTCCAAGCTCCACACCCTGGCCCCCACCTACCGCGCGGTCGTGACCCTGCACGCTCCGCCCGAGTACGTGAGAACCCGCCTGGGTGACGGCACGGAGGACGTGACGGCCGTCGACGAGCGCACCTGCCGGCTGGACGGCCGCAGCGACACCCTGGAGTGGCTGGCGTTCCGACTGCTCACCCTGGGCTGCGAGTTCGAGGTGCACGAGCCCCCTGAGCTGCTGGAACACCTCCGCGAGCTGGGCGGCCGAGCCCTCCGCGCCACCGCGGGCGCCTCCTGAGGACCGTGTAGGACGGAACCTGACCTACTCCCTGTCTAGTGTCGGCACAGACATTCCGCAACACGGCACAGGAGGCGGCGACATGCCCGTCAAGCCCATCCCCGACGGCTACACCACCGTCACCCCGTGGATCATCTCCCGCGACACCGCCGCGGTCATCGACTACCTGAAGGAGGCGTTCGGGGGCGAGGAGCTCGGCCGGGTCGTCGACGCCCGTGGCGTGATCGGCCACGCCGAGGTGCGCATCGGGAACGCGATCGTGATGCTGTTCGACGCCGATCCGAGCTGGCCCGCGACGCCCGCGTTCGTCCGGTTGTACGTCGAGGACGCCCACGCCGTCCACCGGCGTGCCGTCGCCGCCGGGGGCACACCGATCTCGGAGGTCACGCACCTGGCCTTCGGCGACGTGGTGGGCCGGGTACGGGACCCGTTCGGCAACGTGTGGTGGATCCAGACGCGCATCGAGGACGTGTCACCGGAGGAGCTGGAGCGGCGCTGGAGCGACCCGGTGTTCACGGCGGCCATGGAGTACATGCAGCGTCCGGAGACCGAGATCTTCCCGCCCACCGCCCCTTCTGGCGGCTGACCGCCGTCACGTCGTCCGGCCGCACGTGGTCTGGCCCCGCAATCCATTGCCCTCGGCGCCGACGTGAAAGGCCCCGGCAGCGCCGGGGCCTCTCACGTCAGGAGTACGGGTCAGGAGAAGAGGCGGTCCACTACGCGGGCCGTGGCCTTGCCGTCGTCCCTCGGGGCGTAGGTGGCCCGGAAGGCGTCGTAGCGGTCCCTGTGGGCCGCCGCCACCTGGTCGATCGAGCGCAGGGCCTCGACGACCTCGGCCGAGGTGGACAGGACCGGGCCGGGGGCGATCTCCGGCAGGTCCACGTACAGGCCGCGCCGGGAGGAGTACTTGGCCAGGTCGTACGCGTAGAAGACCATGGGGCGGCCCGTGGCGGCGAAGTCGAACATGACCGACGAGTAGTCCGTGACCAGCACGTCCGCCACCAGCAACAAATCCGCCATATCCGGATAAGTCGTGACGTCGTGGGCGATGTCGGGGACGGCGGGCATGGCCTGCATGGGGTGGGCCCGGACCAGGAGCTCGTGGTCGGCTCCCAGCTCCTCCCGCGCCTTGGCCAGGTCGAGCTTGACCATGGCGTTCTTGCGGTCGTAGTCGCGGTACGTCGGCGCGTACAGCACCACCCGCTTGCCCTCGGCCAGCCCCAGCCGCTCGCGCACCCGCGCGGCCAGCCGCTCGCGGTCGGGCGAGGTGAGCACGTCGTTGCGCGGCAGCCCGCTCTCCAGGACCTCGCCCTGGTAGCCGAACGCCTTGCGCAGCACCGGCGTGGCCCACGGCGACTGCGACAGCAGCACGTCCCAGCCGCGTACCTCCGTCGCCTGCCGGTGCCAGATCGGCGGCCGGGGGTCGCGGGCCATGTGCGGCTGGTCGTTGCCGACGTGCTTGGCCGGGGTGCCGTTCCAGGTCTGGAGGACGACCTGGTCCTCGCGGGCCCGGAACCAGACGGGCAGGAAGGAGTTGGTCACGATGTGGCGGGACCTGGCCAGCGCGGCGTGGTGCTCGCGGCTGCCGGCGCGCACCACGGTGGCGCCGCCCGGCGGGGTGAACGCGCCGTCCTTGACGATCCAGATGTGCTCGCGGTCGTCGCCGCGCCGCAGCCGCTCCTCGTAGACGGCCCGGACGCTGTCGGCGTAGAGCCGGCCGTCGTTGACCACGTAGACGGTCGCGTCGGTGAGCGGCTCGGTGCGCTGGGCCGGGTAGAAGACCTTCCGCAGCACGTGGGTGCCGGCCACGCCCTTCTCGTCGGCGGGCCGCGACTCCTCGACCGCGATCACCGGCACGTCGAAGCGGGTGGACACCATCCGGAACGCGTGCCCGCCCAGCTCGCGCGGCTCCTCGTCCAGCCCCGGCAGGGCGGCGTGGTCCATGCGCAGCGGGACGATCTCGCCGGAGGGATGGCGGGTCGACAGGTTCCAGGTGCCGGAGGACAGCGGGAGGCTCTCGCCGAAGCGGTCCATGGCCGAGGGCGTGATCCGGACGGAGAAGCTCTCGCCGTCGCGCTCCATCGGGATGCCGTAACAGAGCCCGGAGCGGTGGCGCAGGGTGAGGACGCGGTGCCCGGGGGCGTCGGGGTAGCTCCCCCGCAGGACCAGGGCGGACCCGTCCCAGACGGCCGAGGAGATCACCGGGCGGATGCGGTGGGCCGAGACGATGACGCGGTCGCGCCGGTCGCCGAGCACGGTGATCTCGCGGTCGCCGACGGTGGCCCGGGTGTCGACCAGGTCGGCCAGCATGACCGAGGCCGCCGGGTCGCCCTTGGGCTCGACCCAGAGCCGCCGGCCGTCCTTCTCGTGGAGCAGCGCGGAGACGGCCTGGACGACCACGACCTCCGTGCCGCCGTCCTTGGGCGTGAAGTCGGCCGCCATGCGGTGGCCGCCCAGCCGGGCATGCCCCCTGGTGACGCTACGGCCGGGCAGGAAGATCCTCAGCTCCAGGCGGTCGCCCTCGACGGAGACGCCGGTCAGCTCGGCCCGGTTGGGCTGGAGCACCACCTGGAGGGCGCGGTCGGACGTCCACGTGGGCCTGACCCACCAGCCGGGCCGCAGCTTGAGCCCGGCGGGACGCTCGGCGCGGCCCACCGCGAAGCCGCGCAGCAGGCCGGTGGCCCGGGCGCCGCGGCTCCAGAACACGATCTCGGCCCGCCACGTCGTGGCGTCGGCCACGGCCGGCCGGTGACGCATCCGGCGGCGGACGGCGTGGACGACGCCGCGCACGGCGCCGCGCCAGCGCAGCGACCACGGGCTCAGCTCGGCCGAGAACCCCGACCAGTCGTAGTTGCAGCCCGGCTCACGCGCGCCGTGGGTGGCCTCCGGCTCGAACGTCCGGCGGGTCCGCAGGCGCACGGGCGGCAGCCAGCGGGGCCCGCGCAGCACGACGGTCGCCCGGTTGAAGCGGCGGCTGCGCACCGACAGCCCGGCGAGGTAGGCGAACCCGGTGATGCGCAGCCTGCCGTCGACCCACTGGATGTCGTCGATATGGGTGACCGGCACCATGTCGGAGGGCCGCAGCTCGTACAGCGTGGACGGCAGCTCGTCCTGGAACGGCAGGTCGGCGTACCAGCGCAGGCCCTTGCGGATGCGCTTGGACGGCTCGGCCGCGGCGGCGACGGCCGTCGCCAGCGTCTCGCCGTCGATGAGCTCCTCGTCGGGGCGGTGCTCGACGAGGTGGCAGATCAGGCGGCGGGCGACGGGCAGGTCGCGCTTGACGCGCTCGTCCACCCCCGCGAGGTACGGGCGCAGCAGCGTGACGAGCTCGCGCCGGCGGGCGGGCCCGCGTTTGACGGCGACGTCCATCCGCGCGCCCAGCGGGCCGCTGAGCACCTCGGCGTCGAACGCCGCGTCCTGACCGCCAGGACCGACCGCGCGCATGATCGCGTCGAGGGGTTCGCCACGATCGCAGAGATCCTGGACGACCTTCAGACGATCGGCGGCCGGAACTCCGCCCTGGCTCTGGGCTGTTACGCCGGTGGCCATGGGGGGCACCGCCTTTCGGACCGCCATCACCTGTTTTGCCCATGCTAAGGGGAGTCTCGTACCGCAGATGCACCGTCGGGGCGAATCCGCAGCTCAAACGTTTTACTGAGAATCCACTGAACGCCCGTCCCAGCGCGCGGCCCGCATGTCGGCCTTCTCGCCCCGTCTGGGCGTGCCCTCGGCCCGCCAGTGCGCGAGGCACTCCTGGAGATGACCGGCCGAGGCGGCCCCGCCGTCGGCGTGGACGACGCGCCACCACGGCACGCCGCCGCCCCACGTGGACATCACGGCGCCGACCTGGCGCGGGCCGCCCTCGCCGAGATACTCGGCGATGTCGCCGTACGACATGACGCGGCCCGGCGGGATGGACTCCACCACCTGGAGGACGCGCTCCGCGTACGGGTTCACCGGCGGCCCCGCGGCGTCACGGTCCCCACGCGGCGGGACCCGCGTCGATGATCTCGTCGAACTTGCCCAGATCGGTCGTCGTGCCGCCGGCCGTCACCTGGACCACGCCGTCGCGCAGCGTGTAGCTCTCACCGTCCTCGCCGACCAGCCGGGCGCCGAGCAGCGCGGCCAGCCGGACGAGCTGTGCCACCTGCCAGTCGGATCCGGGCTCGCCGACCACCTGGTCGGTCCAGCGTGCCACGGTGTGCGCGCCGCCGCCGTGCCTGGCGACGATCTCCCGCGATCCGCGCAGCTCGAACCCGGCCGGCGCGATCGCCCTCGCGAGGTCGGCGTAGGCGATCGGCGCCTCCCGGACCACGCGCAGCTCGTATCCCATGACGCGGGACCATAGCGGATCTTTCACCCTCTACGCTGATTGAGCGCCATGATCGCCCCGCTGAACGTGACCAGCGCCACGAGGGCGGCCCCGCCGAACAGCCAGAGCCGCCACGGCTCGGGTCCGGGCCGCGACGGCGCCGGGCTGTCCTCCCCCTCGCCGAAGTGCAGGTCGTCGGACACGCCCGGCGCGGGCTTGGCCTGCGCGAGACGCTCGGCGGCGTTGAGGGCGGCGCCCGCGTCGACCACGCCGAAGCCGACCTTGTCGTCGTACCCGGCCGCCGGACGGCCGCGCGCGCTGGACGACAGGGCCTGCGCCACCCGCTCGGGCGGCAGGGCGGGATAGCGGGCCTTGATCAGCGCGGCCACCCCGGCGACGAGCGCGCCGGCCGAGCTGGTGCCCTCGGACGGCTCGTAGCCGCCCCCCATCCTGGCCACGGGCACGCCCACGCCGGGCGCCGCGACGAGGACGGACAGGTTGTCGCTGCTGAACGGGGCCCGCCTGCCCTGCTTGTCCACGGCCGCCACGCCGATGACACCCGGGTAGCCGGCGGGGAAGCTCCAGTAGGAGGTGCCCTTCTGCTGGGCGTAACCGGTCTGCCCGTCGTTGCCCACGGCGGCGACCAGCACCACGCCTTTGCCCAGCGCGTACGAGACGGCCTCGCGCTCGGACTTGAGCGGGCCGTAGCCGCCGATCGACATGCTGACGACCTGGGCGCCGTGGTTGGCGGCGTAGCGCAGGCCCCTGGCCAGCGGGCTCTCCAGGCCGGAGTCCTCGTCGGGACGGGGGGCGGGCGCCGGCTCTATGGTGCCGGTGCCGGGCTCCTCGTCCAGGGCCAGCGGCACGGACAGGATGCGGGCGTCGGGCGCGATGCCGACCAGCCCGTTCCTGGCGCCCGAGCCGGCGACGAGCGCGGCCATGGAAGTGCCGTGCTCGCCGGGCCTGGCCTCGCGCTGCACGGACGAGGTGCTCATGTCGGGGCCCGTCGTCACCTTGCCGCGCAGCTCCTTGAGCTTCGGGTCCACGCCGCTGTCGATGACGGCGACGGTGACGCCGCGGCCCTTGGTGACGGCCCACGCCTGCTCGACGTTGAGCGCGTCGAGCACCCACTGCTGCTGCTCCCGTACGGGGACGCTCGCGGGGGACTGCAGGGTCAGGGCCGCGGCGGCGAGCACGCGGACGGCGGCGGTCAGCACACGTTCCCCTGGGTGCAGGGCGGGACCTTGGGCGGGTCGGCGAGGAAGTAGGCGATCTGGTTGCCGATGGACTTGGCGGCCGGCCACAGCTCGCTGTGCAGGATCTCCTCCGGCGGGACGGCCGCGCGCGTGCGCCCGTCGGCGTAGCCCGCGGTGGAGAACACGATGTACGGCCCGGCGCCCACCCAGCCGGCGCGCTGGCGCTGCTCGGTGCCGAACCGCTCGGTCACCGTACCGGGGAACGCCACGGGCAGCACGCCCACCCGGTCGTCCTGGCTGAGCTGCTCGGTCGCCGACAGCCGGGCCTCCTCGTCCTTGAGCACGGCCACGCCGACCGTGAACACGAACGTGGCCGTCTGGTCCACGTACGTGGCGCGGAGCATGGTCACGCAGCCGTGGTCGTCGAGGACGGCGGCCACGGAGGCGTCCACGCCGTCGCGGCACTCCGTCTCGGGGGCGATGCCGACGCGCCGGGCGTACTGCTGGGCGCTGTCGAGTCCCTGGTACCTGACCTCTTCCGGGAACACGCCCGTCGCCGGCCACGCCTGCCAGCGGCGGGCGATCTCCTCCTGCTTGTAGCGGTTCTGCTCGGCGGGGGTCAGGGGGCGGGAGCGGTTCTCGGCGAGCAGCCCGACGGTTCCGAGCAGCACGACGACGGCCGACATGGCCATGACGGCGCCGACGAGCACGACGAACCAGCGGCGGTAGCGCACGCCACGCCGCAGCGCCTCCCGCTCGGCACGCTCCCGGGCGGCTGTGCCGGCGCGGGTGGTGGCCGCCGGCCAGGCACGCACCCGCGAGCGGCGCCCGGACTGGGAGCCCAGGGGATTTCGCCGTCCCGGTGTCCCTCCGGCGCGCGGGAGCCCCGAATTCGTCCTACGTGCCTTCACCACCGCCTCGTTCCCGGGGTCGCTCGGTGTGTATTTCGTCCCCCTTGGCA
>NZ_JBEXDT010000117.1:0-24464 GCF_040605905.1 Nonomuraea sp. NPDC005501
GGCGCCCGCCCCCGCGCGGGGCGCCGTTCCTCCAGCCGTTCCTCCAGCCGGGCCCGCACCCGGGCCCTGACCTCCGGGTCCGGCCGCGGCGGCTCGCCGTACAGGTCGCGGACCAGCTCCAGCTCATCCACGGCCGGCCTCCTCCAGCTCCAGCATCGGGTTGCTGCCGCCGAGCGCCTCGCGCAGCTTGCGCCGGGCCCGGCTCAGCCGCGAGCCCACCGTCCCGTACGGGATGCCGAGGGCCGTGGCGATCTCCTCGTGGCTCAGCCCGGCCAGCGCCACGAGCAGCACCACGTCGCGGTCACGCGAGGCGAGCCCGGCCAGGGCGGCCGCCAGCTCCGGCCGCAGGCTCTGCGCGCTCACCCGCGCGCTCACCCGCTCCTCGTGCCCCGGCGCGCTCTCCGCTTCGGACCCGTAGCGGCCCAGCGCCCGCAGCGCCCGCGCCTCCTGGCGGCGGTGCCGGCCGACGAGCCGGGTGGCGATGCCGTACAGCCAGGCCCGCGCCGTGGCGCGCGCCGGGTCGTACTGGCCGCGCTTGCGGAAGGCGATGAGGAACGCGTCCGAGACGACGTCCTCGGCGTGGTCCGGACCGAGCCGCTGCGCGACGTACGCGTGGATCTCGCCGAAGCACGCGTCGAACACCGCCGCGAACGCTTCGGCGTCATCGAGCCGCCCGGAGTCCAGCCGCCCGGAGTCCAGCCGCCCGGACTCAGGCAGCCCGGAATCAGGCCGCCCGGAGTCAGGCCGCGCATCTGGCCACGGCAACGCCGTCACGATGCTTCCCCCGTCATCTGCCACCCTCCGGACGCGATCTGCCGACATCTCTTATCGCCCGATCCGCCCGATCACTTTCACGCCCGGGGAACGCGTCCCGGAAAGGGTACGGCCCCGGCCCGCCGACGGGAGCGGGACCGGGGCCGTACCAGACCTACGGGAAGGTCTTACCGGGAAGGGTTACAGCGGCGGGTTCGCGTTCTGCAGCAGCTGCCGGAACTGGGCGGAGAACCAGTGGCCGGACAGCGGCGCGTTGGGCAGCGACCCCGTCAGGTTGTTGCCGTTGCGGTCGTTGCCGGTGTACGTGGGGTCGCACATCCGGTCGAAGCCCTTGCCCTCGTCGTTGCTGATCGCGGTGCTGGAGCCGTCGGACTCACCCGGAGGCTTGATCCACACGTACGCGTCGAGGCCGGCCGCCGGGTTGGGGCGCGGACGCTCGCCGAGGCCGGCGCCGCTCTGGTTGCACCAGTTGCCGGCGTGGATGCGCCGGTCGACGCGCGACTGGTTGACGAACTCGTCCACGTTCGTGGAGGTGCTCGGACCAGTGGGCCGGGCGGAGCCGCCCCAGCCGTTGCGGGAGGTGTCGATCAGCATGCCGATCGTCGAAGGGAAGCCCTTCGACACCAGCGCGTTACGGAACGCCTGGGCGAAGGTCAGCTCGTCCACGTAGTCGTTCCAGTCCAGCCACTTCGACTGGCGCACGGACGTGCCGTTCACGGTGGTGCCCACCGTGAAGTACGGCTCGGTCAGGGCGGAGTAGTTGGCGGTGTTGGTGATGAAGCCGTCCACGCTGGCGTAGCCGGCCGTGGTGCCGCGGGCGGTGGAGGCCATGAGGTCCGCGGTCGGGCCGAAGTTGCTGGACCAGCCGATCCAGCCGTGGTGGGCGGCGTCGAGGTAGGTGTAGACGTTCGGGATGGCGTGCAGCTTGTTCAGCGCGTACTGGATGCCCTGCACGTACGCGCCGGACGACTGCGCCTCGGCGCACTTGGCCAGGTTGGTGTTGGTGATCAGGTTGGGCAGCGAGTCGATCTCGACGACGGTCACGATCCGCAGGGCCGCGTACTTCGGGTCCGCCATGATCTCGGCGATCGGGTCGATGTACTCGGTCTTGTAGCGGGCCAGGCCGTTCTGCGAGACGAGCAGCTCGCCGTTGGAGGCCAGCGCGGAGCAGTCGCGGTTGGGCAGGTTGTAGATGACGAACTGGATGGTCAGCGGCGCGCTGCCGTTGGCCGCGTCCTGGGTGAGGGCGGCGTCGAGGTGGGCGCGCACACCCTTGGCGCCGCCGGTGCCGGCGATGGCGGCGATGCGGTCGATCCACACGCCGGTCGAGATGTTGGCGACCGCCGAGCCGCCGGGCTCGGCCGCGGCCTTGGCCGACCAGTCGGCGTTGACGTAGCCGGTGGCCCCGGCGTACGGGTTGTCGACGTGGCCGGTGCCGCCGCCGGTGTCGTTGTCGGCCTCGGTCGCGGTGACGGTCACGCTGGTCAGGCCGCTGGAGGCGACGGTGATGGGCCGCGTGCCGTTGGTGGTGTCGCTGTCCTCGGCGGCCGAGACGGTGACGTTCTGCGGGGTGTTCCAGTTGGCCGAGGTGAAGGTCAGGGTGGCGCCGCCCGTGACGGTGAGGTTGCTGTCACCGGTGCCCGCCGTGGAGGTGACGGTCACGTTCGCCGACGGCTGCGTGGCCAGGCGTACGGCGTAGGTGGCGCTGGATCCCTCGGGCACGCTCAGGGCGGTCGGGGTCACCTGGAGCGCCTGCTGGCCGGGGTCCGGTCCGGGGCCGCTGCCCCCGCACGTCACGCCGTTGATGGCGAAGGTGGTGGGGTTGGTGTTGGTGCCGCTGTAGGAGCCGTTGAAGCCGATGGTCCACTGGGCGCCGGTGGCCTGGCTGCCGTTGTAGCTGAGGCTCGACGCGGTGACGTTCTGGCCGGACTGGCTCCAGTTCGCCTGCCAGCCCTGCGACACCTGCTGGTTGCCGCCATAGGCGTAGGTCAGCCGCCAGGAGCTGAGGGCTTCACCCGTGTTCGTGATGGTGATGTTGGCGCCGAAGCCGCTGCCGCTGTCCCAGGTCTTCGCGTACGTGACCGAGCAGGCGACGGCGGCCTGCGCCGGTGCTGCCGACATCAGCGCCGTGGCGAGCCCTGTCAACAGGGCGCACACCGCGACGAGAAGGCGGTTTCTCATGTGGGGGGGTCCTCTCAGAAGGTGGGAGCGCTCCCATCCATAGCCCGGATTCACATCCGTGTACAGATTCCGGTGAGACGGCGCCCCGAACCCGCACCAGAGCCGTGAAACTTTCATCCCGGCCCGTCACCCCGCAGGCCGAGCGGTGAAACTTTCACGGTCACGCCCGTCCCGACCTGGAAACCGCCGCCCTCTCGCGGACCTCTCCTGGGCGGCGCATCGGCGCGCGCTTAACATCCGCGTAACCCCAGCGTGTTGGGAGCGCTCCCATTCCGAGAGGACTTTCATGAGACATCGTCTCCTCGCCGCGCTCGCCGTCCTCGTCCTGTCCATCTCCACGGCGCTGGCCGGCGCGGGCACCGCCATGGCCGCGGTGGCCTGCTCGGTCACGTACGTGAAGTCGTGGGACAGCGGCGGCGGCTTCGGCGCCAACGTCACCATCACCAACACCGGCGATCCGCTGACCTCCTGGCGGCTGACCTACACCTGGCCGGGCAGCCAGCAGGTCACCCAGGGCTGGCAGGCCAACTGGAGCCAGTCCGGCCAGAACGTCACCGCCACCAGTCTCAGCTACAACGGCAGCCAGGCCACCGGCGCCCAGTGGACCATCGGCTTCAACGGCTCCTACAGCGGCACCAACACCAACCCCACCACCTTCGCCATCAACGGCGTGACGTGCGGGGGCAGCGGCCCCGGCCCCGACCCCGGGCAGCAGGCCATCCAGGTCAGCCCGGCGGCGGTGATCGTCCCCGAGGGCTCCAGCGCCACCTACGGTGTCCGCCTGGCCAAGCAGCCCTCCGCCAACGTGACCGTCACCTCCACCGCCGGCAGCGGTGACGCCGACCTCACCGTCACCTCCGGCGCGAGCCTGACCTTCACCTCGGCCAACTGGAACACCGTCCAGAACGTCACCGTGTCGGCCGCCCAGGACAGCGACACCACCAACGGCACGCGGCCCATCACCGTCGCCTCGACCGGCCTGACCAGCGTCGCGGTCACCGCCACCGAGGCCGACGACGACGCGCCGCAGAGCAACTCGTACCTGACCGAGTTCACCAACCAGTACAACAAGCTCAAGGACCCCGCCAACGGCTACTTCTCGCCCGAGGGCATCCCGTACCACTCCGTCGAGACCCTCATCGTCGAGGCCCCCGACCAGGGCCACGAGACGACGTCCGAGGCGTTCAGCTTCTGGCTCTGGCTGGAGGCGCAGTACGGCAGGGTCACCGGCAACTGGGCGCCGTTCAACAACGCCTGGAACGTGATGGAGCAGTACATCATCCCGTCGGCCGCGGGCCAGCCGGGCGGCTCCTCCACCTACAACCCGAGCGACCCCGCCGACTACGCGCCCGAGAAGCCGCAGCCCAGCGGCTACCCGGTGGCGCTGGACACCGGCGTCGTCGCCGGCCAGGACCCGCTCGCCAACGAGCTGCAGAGCACGTACGGCAACCGCAACATCTACGGCATGCACTGGCTGCTCGACGTGGACGACGTCTACGGCTACGGTACCGGCCGCGGCGCCAGCCTCAGCGAGTGCGGCGACAACACCAAGCGCGTCACCTACATCAACACCTTCCAGCGCGGCCCGCAGGAGTCGACCTGGGAGACCGTCGCGCACCCGTCGTGCGAGACCGGCCGCTACGGCAAGTCCGGCGCCGGCTACCCGCCGCTGTTCATCCAGGGCGGCGGCGCCAACCAGTGGCGCTACACCAACGCCCCCGACGCCGACGCCCGCGCCGTGCAGGCCGCGTACTGGGCGCTGACCTGGGCCACCGCGCAGGGCAAGCAGGCGCAGCTGTCCACCACCCTGTCCAAGGCCGCCAAGATGGGTGACTTCCTCCGCTACTCCTTCTACGACAAGTACTTCAAGAACCCCGGCTGCACCTCGCCCTCCTGCACGCCGGGCACCGGCAAGAGCAGCTCCTCGTACCTGCTGACCTGGTACTACGCGTGGGGCGGCGACAACGGCGGCGCCTGGGCGTGGCGGGTCGGCTCCAGCTCCTGGCACCAGGGCTACCAGAACCCGCTGGCCGCCTGGGTCCTGTCGCCCTCCGGCCCCGCCTCGCTGCGCCCGCAGTCGCCGACGGCCGCCTCCGACTGGCAGACCAGCCTGAACCGGCAGCTCGACTCCTACCTGTGGCTCCAGTCAGCCGAGGGCGGCATCGCCGGCGGCGCGACCAACAGCTGGAACGGGTCCTACGCGGCGCCGCCCGCCGGCACGCCGAGCTTCTACGGCTGGGCCTACGACCAGCAGCCCGTCTACCACGACCCGCCGAGCAACCGGTGGTTCGGCTTCCAGGCGTGGTCGCTGGAGCGGGTGGCCGAGTACTACTACGTCACCGGTGACGCCAAGGCCAAGTCCATCCTCGACAAGTGGGTGCCGTGGGCGCTGGCCAACACCACGTTCGGCGCCGGCGGCAACTACCGCATCCCCAACGACATGACGTGGACCGGCGCCCCCGCTGCCAGCTACAGCGGCGGCGGCGTCCCCGGCCCCAACCCCGGCCTGCACGTCACCGTGGTCAACACCACCAACGACGTCGGCGTGGCCGCCGCCTACGCCCGCACCCTCGCCTGGTACGCCGCCAAGTCCGGCAGCGCCACCGCCAAGGCCGGGGCCAAGAACCTCATCGACGGCATCCTCACCCACAAGGACGCCAAGGGCGCCGCGGTGAGCGAGACCCGCGAGGACTACAACCGCTTCGACGACCCGCACAACGACGCCACCAACACCGGCCTGTACATCCCGCCGGACTACACCGGCACCATGCCCAACGGTGACGTCATCAGCTCCGGCAAGACGTTCCTCGACATCCGCTCCTTCTACAAGCAGGACCCCGACTGGTCCAAGGTCCAGAGCTACCTGAACGGCGGCTCGGCGCCGTCCTTCACCTACCACCGCTTCTGGGCGCAGGCCGACATCGCCATGGCCGCGGCCGACTACGGCACCCTCTTCCCGAACGGATGACCGCTCCATGACCCGACCCATCACCACGAGCCTGATCGTGCTGCTCGCGCTGGTGGGCGCGATCCTGCTGATCCCGCGGCCGGCCTCTGCGGCGACCGGTCTGCGGGTCAGCGGGACCCGCGTCGTCGAGGCGAACGGCAGCGCGTTCGTGATGCGGGGCACCAGCCACGCGCACACCTGGTATCCCAACGAGACCGGCTCGTTCGCCGGCATCAAGGCGCACGGCGCCAACACCGTCCGCGTCGTGCTCAGCGGCGGCCGGTGGACCGCCAACTCGGCCGCCGACGTGGCCGATGTGATCGCCCTGTGCAAGCAGAACCGGCTGATCTGCGTGCTGGAGGACCACGACACCACCGGCTACGGCGAGCAGAGCGGCGCCTACACGCTCGACCAGGCCGTCACCTACTGGATCGGCCTGCGGAGCGTGCTGACCGGCCAGGAGAACCACGTCATCATCAACCTCGGCAACGAGCCGATCGGCAACAACGCCGTCACCCCCGGCTGGGCACAGGCCACCTCGGCCGCGATCACCCGGATGCGCGCCGCCGGGTTCCAGCACCTGCTCATGGTCGACGCCCCCGCCTGGGGCCAGGACTGGAAGGGGGAGATGCGCGACAACGCCGCGACCGTGCTCAACGCCGACCCGCAGAAGAACACGGTCTTCTCCGTGCACATGTACGGGGTCTACGACACGGCCGCCGAGATCAACGCCTACCTGGACGCCTTCCGGACCGCCGGCCTGCCGCTGGTGATCGGGGAGTTCGGGAACATGCACTCCGACGGCGACCCCGACGAGGACACCATCATGGCCCAGGCGCAGGCCCGGGGCATCGGCTACCTCGGATGGTCGTGGAGCGGCAACGGCGGCGGCGTGGAGTACCTCGACCAGGTCACCGCGTTCGACGCCACCCGCCTCACCGCGTGGGGTGAGCGGCTGTTCAACGGCGCCAACGGCATCCGGGCCACCGCCCGAGAGGCCACGATCTACGGCGGCTCCACGGACACGAGCCCGCCGACGGCGCCCGCGGGCCTCGCGGCGTCCGGCGTGACGTCGGCTCAGGCGGGGCTGTCGTGGTCGGCGTCCACGGACAACGTGGGCGTGACGGGTTACGACGTGCTGCGGGCCGGAGCCACCGGCTCGTTCGCGGTCGTCGGCACGTCCGCCACGACGTCGTTCACCGCCACGGGCCTGTCGCCGAGCACGACGTACCGCTTCCAGGTGCGGGCGCGTGACGCGGCCGGCAACACCTCGGCGGTGTCGAACACGGTGACGGTCACCACCACCGGCGGGACGGGCGGCGGCGGCTGCACGGCCACCTACAGTCAGGTCGGCAGCTGGCAGGGCGGATTCCAGGGGCAGGTCGCCGTCGCCAACCGCGGCAGCACGCCCACCACCGGCTGGACGGTCACTCTGACCTTCGCCGACGGGCAGAGGATCACCCAGATCTGGAACGCCCGGACCGGCCAGACGGCGAGCCCGTACACGATCGCGAACGAGTCGCACAACGGCGCGATCGCGGCGGGCGGGACGGCCACGTTCGGGTTCCTGGGCAGCTGGAACGGCACCAACACCGCTCCTGCCCTGTCCTGCTCCCGGACCCCCTGACCCGGCCCCCTAACGGAAGGCGGCGGCGATCTCGGCGAGCAGGGCGTCGAGGTCGCCGCGCAGGCCCGGCTCCACCGCTCCCTCCCGCAGCCGGTCGCCGAGCTTGCGCCGCACCTCCGCGATCCCGCCGCGCGAGGTGACGTGCGCCAGCGTCTGACGCAGGTCCAGCGCCACGTCAGGACGGATCCGGCCGGCCGCGGCCCCCGCGGCCAGCTCGTCGTGGAAGCGGTCCAGCGCGCGGGGGTGGGGGCGCGCCGCGAACGTGAACCGCGGCGACGATGAGGCCAGCGGCAAGGAGGTGACCACGGGCAAGGAGGTGACCAGGGGCGACGAGGAGACCAGGGGCGCCGCCGCTGGGAGGTCGGCGCGCGTCTCCTGGGGCTGTGGCTCGGCCACCGCCGAAGGTGGGCCGGACGGCACGCGGGTTTCCTGCTCGGCGGCCCGCGGTCCGAGCCACAGCACCGTCCCCGCGACCGGCGCCAGAGCCAGCACCGCCAGGCCGTACCTGAGCCTGCGGCGCGTCGCCGAGCGGCGCAGCGCGGCCGTGAGCTGGTCGGCCACCTCGCCCGCCGTGGGCCGCCGCGCGGGCGACGGGTCGAGGCAGCGCCGGCACAGCAGCGCGAGCTCGCCGGGCACCCCTGCCGGGCGCGGGCACGGCCTGCTCCGGCGCGCCGTCTCCAGCTCCTCCCACGTCCGCTCCGGGTACGGCGGGGCGCCGGTGACCATCTCGAAGAACAGCACCCCGAGCGCGTACACGTCCACGGCCGGGTGGACGGGCGCGCCGGCCAGCCGCTCCGGCGAGACGTACGGCGGCGTGCCCCGCTGGTCGTCCGGGTCCCCGGCCGGGGCGGCGATGCCGAAGTCGAGCAGCTTCGGCCCGGAGCCGGTGAGCAGCACGTTCTCCGCGGACACGTCCCGGTGGACGATGCCCTGCCGGTGCGCCGACTCCAGCACCCGGGCGATCCGCGCCGCCGTGGCCGCCGCCTCCTGCCACGGCAGCGGCCCCGCCGACAGGCGCTCGGCCACGGGCACGCCGTCGAGCAGCCGCATCACCACGTACGCGGCGACCCGGCCGTGCGCCGTGACCGTCTCGCCGTAGTCGTAGATCTCGATCGCGTCCGGGTGCTCCAGCCGGGCGGTGGTCCTGGCCTCCCTGCGCGCCAGCTCCCGCTCGTCCTGCAGCACCTTCACCGCGACGAGCCGCTCCAGCGACGCGTCCCGCGCCCGCCACAACACCGACGTGCCGCCGAGGGCGATGCGCTCCAGCAGCACGTAACGACGGGCCAGGACGTCCCCCGGCTCATGCTGATTCACGGACGATCAGCTCCGCGGGCAGGATCGGGTTGACGGACACGGTCCCGGACAGCAGCAGCCGGATGGCGAGGATCGCCAGCTCCTCCACGGGCTGGCGCACCGTGGTCAGCGCCGGCACGGTGCGACGCGCCACGGGGGAGTCGTCGAACCCGATCACCGCGACGTCGTCCGGCACCCTGCGACCGGCGCGGGCCAGCGCGTTGATCGCGCCGGCCGCCATCAGGTCCGACGCGGCGAACACCGCGTCCAGGCCGGGCGAGCGCCGCAGCAGCCACTGCATGGCGTGCGTGCCCGACGGCAGCCCGAAGTCGCCGTACGCCACCGGCACGTCGGTCGCCCCGGCCTGCCGGAGCGTCCCGACGAAGCCCTCCAGCCGGTCCTGCGCGGCCGGCAGGGTCGGCGGGCCGGCGATCACGCCGATCGAGCGGCGCCCGCTGAGCAACAGGTGCTCGGCCGCCTGCCGGGCGCCGTCGCGGTTGTCCACGTCGGCGTACGGGACCTTGACGTCGTCGGGCGGCCGTCCGATCCCGCGTACCGGGATGCCGGAGGTGGACAGCGTGATCGCCACCGGATGCTGCTTGCGGGCGGCGATCAGCAGCACCCCGTCGGCCCCGGACGCGAGCGTGGGCAGCATGCCCGGGTCGGCGGGCGGCACGGTCATCACCATCATCGGCAGGCCCAGCTCGGCCAGCGCGTCGCCGCCGGCCGACAGGAACCTCGCGTAGTACGGATCGGAGAACAGCCGGTGGAGATGGTCGCAGATCACCACCGCCACCCCGCCGGCCGCCCGGCGCGCCGGAGCGCCGCGGGGCGCCCGGTGGCGCACATACCCCAGGCGTGACATCGCGTCGTAGACCTGACGGCGGGTCGACGTGCTGACCCTGACCGTGCCAGTCAATACGCGCGAAGCAGTGGCCTGGGAGACCCCGGCCTCGGCCGCTACCTGTGCGAGCGTGGGCAAATCGGTCACGGCGCACCTCGCCCAAGATCTATTGGGAGCGCTCCCTAAACTACCAGTGTTTCGGGCCTGTTAACAGATGCAGTCACGAGCCCGGTCAGGAAGTGAAGGTCGCCGCACCGGCCGTACGGGTGCGCCGGAGGTCATCCCAGCAGCTTGCGGGCCGCCTGCTCGATCTCCTCCTCCGACAGCAGCACGTGGTTCGCCGCGCCGCCGAGCGGGATGAAGCTGTCGGAGGACGTGACCCGGGCGATCTGCCCCGAGAAGCCGGCGTCCACCAGCTCGGCCACGATGCCCTCCGACACCGCGCCGGTGTGGCGGGTCTCGTCGGCGATGAGCACCCTGCCGGTCAGCTCCGCCGCCCGC
The DNA here is from genome assembly GCF_040605905.1 of Nonomuraea sp. NPDC005501. Classification (NCBI taxonomy): domain Bacteria; kingdom Bacillati; phylum Actinomycetota; class Actinomycetes; order Streptosporangiales; family Streptosporangiaceae; genus Nonomuraea; species Nonomuraea sp. NPDC005501. The sequence goes on from NZ_JBEXDT010000117.1 coordinate 10,168, forward strand.
AGCAGGTCCTCGACGGGCAGCGGCGCCAGCCACCGCAGGTCGAGCACCCGGCAGCTGAAGCCCTCCTGGGTCAGCCGCACGGCGGCCCGCAGGCTCATCCGCACCCCGTTGCCGAAGGTCACGATCGTCAGGTCCCGCCCGTCGCCGTACGAGCGCGCCCGGCCGATCGGCACGTGGGTCTCGCTCCAGCGCGAGGGCGGCGTGTACGGCGCCAGCCAGCCGCCGTCGCCGTCCTCGAACAGGTCCTTGGTGTGGTAGAGCGCGATCGGCTCCAGGAACACGCACACCGACCCCTCGGTGCGGGCCGCCGCCAGGCAGGTGCGCAGCATGGCCGAGGCGTCGTCGGGCCGCGACGGCGAGGCGATGACCACCCCGGGGATGTCGCGCAGCGCCCCCACGGCGTTGTCGTTGTGGAAGTGGCCGCCGAACCCCTTCTGGTAGGCGTAGCCGGCCACCCGCACGACCAGCGGGTTGCGGTAGGCGCCCCTGGAGAAGAACGACAGCGTCGCGGCCTCGCCGCGGATCTGGTCGAGCGCGTTGTGCAGGTACGCCAGGTACTGGATCTCGGGCACCGGCAGCATCCGCGACACCCCCGACCCGAGCGCCAGCCCCAGGATGGCCTGCTCGTCGAGGTGGGTGTCGAACACGCGGCCCGGGCCGAACCGCTTCTGCAGGCCGCGGGTCACGCCGTAGACGCCGCCCTTCTTGGCGACGTCCTCCCCGAAGACCATCATCTCGGGGTGGACGGCCAGTGCGTCGGCCAGCGTGCGGTTGATCGACTGGCAGAGCGTCATCGGCTTCTCGCCCTCGGGCAGTGTGCCGGCGAAGGCCCGCTCCCTGACGGACGGCTCGGCGGCGACCGGGGCGATCTTGGCGATGAGCTCGGGGCGGCGCGGCGCGAGCGGAGCCATGATCTCCGCGGCCGAGCCCAGCCGGGGCGCGCGCGTGGTCTCCAGCGCGATGCGCAGCACGTGCTCGCGCGTCGACTCGTACTTCCTGAGCAACTCCTCCGGCGTCACCAGGCCCGCTTCGACGAGCAGGCGGGCGCCCACGACCAGCGGGTCATGCTCCAGGTCGGCGCGCAACTCGCGCTGGGTACGGTACGCCGACTCGACGTCGGAGCCCGCGTGACCCATCAGCCGCACGGTCCTCAGGTGCAGGAAGGCGGGGGAGCGGTGGGTGCGCACGTGCTCGGCGGCCCGCACGGCTGCGTCGTGGGCCTCGACCAGGTCACAGCCGTCGGCGGAGAAGTACGCGACGCCGGGGCGCCGCGCCGCGGCCTCCACCCAGCCCTTCGGGGTGCGCACGCTGATGCCGATGCCGTTGTCCTCGCAGACGAACAGGATCGGCATCGCCTGCCCCTGGTGGGTGGCGTAGGCGGCGGTGTTGAAGCCGGTCAGCGCGGAGGCGTGGTTCATCGAGGCGTCGCCGAAGCTGCACACCGCGATCGCGTCCTCCGGCCAGGCCGTCCGCACGCCGAGCGCCCGGCCCCGCTCGATGGCGAAGGCCACGCCCACCGCGCGCGGCAGGTGACTGGCGATCGTCGAGGTCTGCGGGATGATCGCCAGGTCGGGATGGCCGAAGACCTTGTGCCGGCCGCCCGCGATCGGCTCCTCGGCGGCGGCGCACAGGCCCAGGAGGACGTCGCGCAGCCCCTGGTCGGGCAGCCGCCCGGCCTGCTCGGAGCGGGTCAGGTAGAAGGCCCCGGAGCGGTAGTGGAGCAGCGCCGGGTCGGTGGGCCGCAGGGCGGCGGCCACGGCCGCGTTGCCCTCGTGGCCGGCCGAGCCGATCGTGTAGAAGCCCTCGTCGCGCTCGCGCAGCCAGCGAGCGGCGATGTCGAGCAGCCGGCTGTCGAGCTGGCGATGGAACAGGGTCCTGGCCTGATCGCCGGTCAGCGAGCTGCCGTCGCGGATGGGGCGTGCCGGATCCCTGACCGGAGCCGCCGTCAACGCCGCCGCCGCCTGGATGAAGTGAGTCTCAACTGTGTCCCGCGCCACAAGCCCGATTATGTCCCCTGCCGCCGCCCGCGTCTGCTCGTCGGTGGCGGCATGTTCTGGACCGGTCCGATTGACGGTGATCTATGCGAGATTGTCAGATTTGTGAACACTGACGGGTTCCTGTGCGTCTACTGAGAGAAAACGTGGCACCCTCACTTGCCGCGTTGAACCATTGGGGTCTCTGGAAGGAACCCGCATGTTACAACGCATCCGTACGGCCGCCATCGTGCTCGCGATGGGAGCCGGGGGCCTGGTCATGGCCCCCGCCGCCTCGGCCGCCGCGGCACCCGCGATCTCCACGGTGCCCGCCGTCTCCAAGGTCAGCGTCAGCCCCGGGTCGCCGATCGTGGTCTTCGACAAGGCCGTCACGGCGACCTTCTCCTTCACCACCAAGGACGCCGGCTCCACCGAGCTTCAGCTCAAGCCGCCTGGCGTGAGCGCCGGCAGTCCGGTCACGCTCACGGCCAAGCCGTTCGGCCAGTGGACGAAGTGGACCGGCACCCGCGCGTTCGAGGCCAAGGACGCCGGCACGTGGAACATCCTGGCCGTGGCGCACGGCTCGGGCTCCTCGGGAGAGAAGTCCGTCACCGGGACGTTCGAGGTCCGCAAGGCGCTCGACACCAAGATCGTCGACTTCGACGCCGACCCCGACCAGGTCTCCCGCGGTGACGCGCTCAAGGTCTCCGGCACGCTTCTCGCCGACGGCAAGGGGTACGCCGGGCAGTCCGTCACCATCACCTTCCGCGAGCAGGGCACCGACGCCTACCGGCACGTCGCCGAGGCGACCACCGGCGCGGGCGGTGGCTTCGCCGCCCGCGTCGCCGCCGACGCCACCGGCTGGTGGCGGGCCGAGTTCGGCGGCAACGGCCAGGCCGCGGCCTCCGTCAGCGACACCGACCGGGTCGACGTGCGGGTCCGCGACCGCGGCACGGCGATCAACGGCTTCGACGCGACTCCCGAGCCCGTAGACAAGGGCGCCGCGCTCCGCTTCGACGGCTCGCTGCGCTCCGGCGGACACGGCCTGCCCGGGCAGCGGGTGGCCGTCCAGTTCAAGGCCCGCGGCTCCGACCGCTGGGAGTACGTCACCAGCGACGTGACCGGCCGCCACGGCCGGTTCGCGGCATCGGCGACGGCCACCGGGTCGGGCTGGTGGCGTGCCGTCTACCGGGGTACCAGGGGCTTCGACGGCTCGGCGAGCCAGGCCGACTGGGTGCGGGTCGTCCAGCCCACCCCGCCGCCTGTGGAGAAGGCCGACACGCGCGTCGTCGCGTTCAACGCCTATCCGGAGCCGGTCAAGCGCGGGAAGTACCTGAAGGTCAAGGGCCTGCTGCAGATCGACGACGAGGGCACCTGGGAGGGGTACGCGGGCAAGGTGGCGCTGTACTTGAAGCCCGCCCACTCGCGCTCCTGGCAGTACGTCAAGACCACGTGGTCCAGTGACAGCGGCAAGCTGTCGACCAAGGTCAAGGCGTGGAAGTCGGGCTCGTGGAAGCTCGTCTTCGCCGGCGACGACGACACGTGGGGCGACACCGGCCGCTCGGACTACGTCCGCGTCGTGAAGCGGTAGCTCCCGTTCGCACGGCACGTGAGGCCCGGGGCGCTCCCCCCGGGCCTCACGTGGGTGTCAGACGTTCTCGGGCGCCTTCGCCCCCAGGCTCATGAGCATGGCCTTGATGTCGGACACGTCCGTCCTGAGGTGCGAGACGTGCCCTTCCACTCGTTCGAACCGCCGGTCGATCGCCTTGAACTGCTGGTCGATCCCGTCGAACCGCCGGTCGATCGCCTCGAACCCGCGCCTCATCTCGGCTTGGGTCTCGTCGATGCGTGTGTCGAGCTGGGTGTAGCGCTCATCGATCTTGTCGAGGATGTTGCGCGCCACCAGGTCCACGCGGTCGTGGACCTGGTCGAACCGTTCGGCGATGCTCATGTCCGGCACGCCACTGAACGTGCGCGCCTCGAGGGCGTCGACCCTGCCCTTGAGGTGATCCACTTCCATACGCAGATCGAGCATTGGAGATTCCTTTCACGGAGGTGACGGAGTTGGTCGTCGCTCCCTGCCTGCCGCTCACTCGAGGAGAACACTACAGTGAGTCATGGCTCCGTCGCACTCCGAATCCGAAAGTGTGTACTCCTTGGTGCGGTACGAGAGGCGGCGGTGTTAGCGGGCGTTAACGGCGGCGTCGATGGCGGCCCGGGCCATCGCGCGCAGCAGCGGGCGCATGTCGCGCGCCGGCAGCTCTCCCGCGCTGTGCGGGGTGGAGTTCAGGAGCCCGAAGACCGCGTGCGTGGCGGCGCGCAGCCGCGCGGCCGGGCAGGCCGGGTGCAGCTCCGCCAGCACCGTCACCCACTCCTCGACGTAGAGGCGCTGCAGCCGGCGGATCCGGCGCCGGTGCGGCTCCGGCACGTTGCCCAGCTCCCTGTCGTGCACGGTGATCAGTGCCGGCTGCTCCAGGGCGAAGGTGATCTGCACGTCGAGCAGCGCGCTCAGCGTCTCGGCGGAGGAGGCGGCGGGTGTCGCGGCGGAGGTGACGACGGCGGCGGCCGACTCGCGCAGCCGGGAGCTGACGTCGAGCAGCAGCTCGGCCAGCAGGGCCTCCTTGCCCGCGAAGTGCCGGTAGAGCGCCGGGCCCGAGACGCCGACCGCGGCGCCGATGTCCTCGATGGACACGCCGTGGAAGCCGCGGGAGGCGAACAGCCGGGCGGCGGCGTCGAGGATCTCGGCGCGCCGGTTGCCGCGATTGCGGGTAGGGGTACGGGCGGTCGTCACGTCTCACATGCTAGACGGTTACGTTAACGGTGACTAACATCTCGAACAGGACGAGAGGGGAGTCATGAGCGACTGGCCCGTGTTGAGGTCGTCCGCCGATCCCGGCGGCGAGGACTTCAAGCGCAACGCCGAGCGCAACGAGGGGCTCGCCGCCGAGCTGCTCGAACGGCTCGCGATCGCGGCGCAGGGCGGCACCGAGCGGGCGCGCCGCCGTCACGTCGAGCGCGGCAAGCTGCTGCCGCGCGACCGGGTCGACGGCCTGCTCGACCCCGGCTCACGCTTCCTGGAGCTGTCGCCGCTCGCCGCCGCCGGTCTGTACGACGACCAGGCCCCCGCCGCCGGCATCATCACCGGCGTCGGCCGGATCTCCGGCCGGGAGTGCGTGGTCGTGGCCAACGACGCCACGGTCAAGGGCGGCACGTACTACCCGATCACCGTGAAGAAGCACCTGCGCGCGCAGGAGGTGGCGCTGCACAACCGCCTGCCCTGCGTCTACCTCGTCGACTCCGGCGGCGCGTTCCTGCCCAGGCAGGACGAGGTCTTCCCCGACCGGGAGCACTTCGGCCGCATCTTCTACAACCAGGCCACGATGTCCGCGCTCGGCATCCCGCAGATCGCCGCCGTTCTCGGCTCCTGCACGGCGGGCGGCGCGTACGTCCCCGCGATGAGCGACGAGGCCGTCATCGTCCGCGACCAGGGCACGATCTTCCTCGGCGGCCCGCCGCTGGTGAAGGCGGCCACCGGCGAGGAGGTCACGGCCGAGGAGCTCGGCGGCGGCGACCTGCACGCCCGTGTCAGCGGCGTCACCGACCACCTGGCCGCCGACGATGCCCACGCGCTGGCCATCGTCCGCGACATCGTCTCCACCCTGGCCCCCCGCGCGCCCCGGCCGTGGCCGGTCGCCGTGCCCGAGGAGCCCCGCCACGACCCGCGCGAGCTGTACGGCATCGTGCCCGGCGACACCCGGCAGCCGTACGACGTGCGCGAGGTCGTCGCCCGGATCGTGGACGGCTCGCGGTTCCTGGAGTTCAAGGCCGAGTACGGCCCGACGCTCGTCACCGGCTTCGCGCATCTCCACGGCCACCCCGTGGGGATCGTCGCCAACAACGGGATCCTGTTCAGCGAGTCGGCCATGAAGGGCGCCCACTTCATCCAGCTGTGCGACCAGCGCGGCATCCCGCTGGTGTTCCTGCAGAACATCAGCGGCTTCATGGTCGGCAAGGCGTACGAGGCGGGCGGCATCGCCAAGCACGGCGCCAAGATGGTCACCGCCGTATCCTGCGCCCGGGTGCCGAAGTTCACCGTCGTCATCGGCGGCTCGTTCGGGGCGGGCAACTACGCGATGGCCGGACGGGCGTACTCGCCCCGCTTCCTGTGGATGTGGCCCAACGCCCGCATCTCCGTCATGGGCGGGGAGCAGGCGGCCAACGTCCTGACCACGGTCGGCTCGGCCGACGCCGACGCCGTCCGCGCCCAGTACGAGCACCAGGGCAACCCGTACTACTCGACGGCCCGGCTGTGGGACGACGGCGTGATCGACCCCGTCGACACCCGCACCGTCCTCGGCCTGGCCCTGTCTGCGGCGGCCAACGCCCCGCTCGAACCCGTCCGCTACGGCGTCTTCCGGATGTGACCGCGCGCATGAGTCCTACGCTGTTCGACACCGTCCTCGTCGCCAACCGGGGTGAGATCGCCGTGCGGATCGTCCGCACGCTGCGGGCGCTCGGCATCACCTCGGTCGCCGTGTACACCGCCTCGGACGCGGGGGCGCGGCACGTGCGGGACGCCGACCTGGCCCTCCAGATCCCGAAATATCTGGATATGGAGGCGATCGTCGCGGCGGCCCAGGCGTCCGGCGCCCAGGCGGTCCACCCCGGCTACGGGTTCCTCGCCGAGAACGCCGCCTTCGCCCGCCGCTGCGCCGAGGCAGGGCTGGTCTTCGTCGGACCGCCGCCCGAGGCCATCGACGCCATGGGCGACAAGATCCGCGCGAAGGCGACCGTGTCGGCCGCCGGCGTGCCCGTCGTCCCGGGCGCCGCCGAGCCCGCCGAGTCGCTGGCCGCGTGGAATGCCTTCCCCGCCCTGATCAAGCCCTCCGCCGGCGGTGGAGGGAAGGGCATGGTCCTGGTCCGCTCGGCGGCCGAGCTGCCGGACGCGATCGAGTCCGCCCGCCGCACGGCCCGCGCCGCGTTCGGCGACGACACGCTGCTCATCGAGCGCTACGTCGCCAACCCGCGCCACATCGAGATCCAGGTCATGGCCGACGCGCACGGCGGCGCCGTCCACCTCGGCGAGCGCGAGTGCAGCCTCCAGCGCCGCCACCAGAAGATCGTCGAGGAGGCGCCGTCGCCGTTCGTGGACGCGGACCTGCGCGCCCGCATGGGCGCGGCGGCCGTCGAGGCGGCCCGCGCGGTCGGCTACACGGGGGCCGGCACGGTCGAGTTCATCGTGGACGGCACGACCGGCGAGCACCACTTCATGGAGATGAACACCCGCCTCCAGGTCGAGCACCCCGTCACCGAGCTGGTCACCGGCCTCGACCTGGTCGAGCTCCAGCTGCGGGTGGCGGCGGGCGAGCCGCTGCCGTTCGCGCAGGACGACGTGCGGCTGCGCGGGCACGCGGTGGAGGCCCGCGTCTACGCCGAGGACCCGGCGCGCGGCTTCCTGCCGACGGGCGGTCGCGTCCTCGCCCTGGACGAGCCCGCGGGCGAGGGCGTGCGGGTGGACTCGGGGCTGGCCACGGGCATGGTCGTCGGCAGCGAGTTCGACCCCATGCTGGCCAAGGTGATCGCCTGGGCCCCGTCCAGGGAGGCGGCGCTGCGGCGGCTGGACCAGGCGCTGGCCAGGACCGCCGTGCTCGGCGTCACCACGAACGTCCCGTTCCTGCGCGCCCTGCTCACCCACCCCGAGGTCGTGGCCGGCGAGCTCGACACCGGATTGGTCGAGCGGGCCCTGCCCGGCCTGCCGCTCACCGGCGAGCCCTCCCCGGAGGCCCTGGCCGCGGCCGCGCTCGCCTTCCACGCCCGGCCCCCGGCCGCCGACCCTGGGAACGCCGCCCGGCCCCCGGGCGCCGGCCGGTGGGACCCCGCTCAGGCGCCGGGCGCCGACCCGTGGGACGTCGCCGACGGCTGGCGGGTCGGTGAGCGGGCGTGGACGACGTGGCGGCTGGAGTCGCGCGGCGCGGTGCGCGCCGTCCAGGTGCGCGGCCTGCCGTACGGCCCCTCCGGTACGAGCGGGGCCGCGGAGCAGGCTGAGGCCCGGCTGCCCGGCGACGACTCAGGCCGGGCCACTCCCGCGCGCATCCTGCAGGACGGCTCCCGGCTGTCCGTCACGCTCGGCGGGCGCACCCGCCACTACACGCACGCCCGTGACGGCGACACGCTCTGGCTCGCCGCGGACGGCGCCGCGTGGGCGTTCACCCGCCACCTCATCGGCGACCCCGGCGACCGCCCCGGCGCGGCCGGCTCCGGCGACGGCGTCGTCCGCAGCCCCATGCCCGGCACCGTCCTGGTGGTCAAGGCCCAGGTGGGCGACCAGGTCGCCGAGGGCCAGCCGCTGCTCATCGTGGAGGCCATGAAGATGGAGCACACCGTCACCGCCCCGCACGCCGGCCGCGTCACCGAGCTGCCGGCCCAGGCCGGCCGCCCGGTCGACATGGACGCGGTCCTGGCCGTGGTCGTCCCCGAGGCCCCGGTCACGCGGGACGCCGCGGTCGCACCCGAGGAGGCGTCCTGATGCGCCGGCCGTACGGACTGGAAGGTCTGCCCCACCACGTCACCGTCTACGAGGTCGGCCCGCGCGACGGCCTGCAGAACGAGGCCGCGGTCGTCCCCGTCGAGGCGAAGGCGGAGTTCGTCCACCGCCTCGCCGACGCCGGACACAAGATCATCGAGACGACCAGCTTCGTCCACCCCCGGTGGGTGCCGCAGCTCGCCGACGCCGACGAGCTGCTGGCCCGGGTCGAGCGCAGGCCCGGCGTCCGCTACCCGGTCCTGGTCCCGAACGAGCGCGGCCTGGAGCGGGCGCTGGCCCGCGACGTGGACGAGATCGCCGTCTTCGCCAGCGCCACCGAGACGTTCGCCGCCAAGAACCTCAACCGCAGCCTGGAGAGCCAGTTCGACATGTTCGAGCCGGTCGTCGCCCGCGCCCTGGCGGGCGGCGTCAGGGTCCGCGCGTACGTCTCCATGTGCTTCGCCGACCCGTGGGAGGGCCCCACGCCCGTCCGGCAGGTCGTGGAGGTCGGCGAGCGGCTGCTCGGGCTCGGCTGCCACGAGCTGTCGCTCGGCGACACCATCGGCGTCGCCACGCCCGGTCACGTCACCGCGCTCATCGAGGCGTTCGGCTCGCCCGACCGGCTCGCCGTCCACTTCCACGACACGTACGGCCAGGCGCTCGGCAACACGCTCGCCGCGCTCAGGGCCGGAGTGACCACCGTCGACGCGTCCACGGGCGGCATCGGCGGCTGCCCGTACGCCGAGTCGGCCACGGGCAACCTCGCCACCGAGGACCTCGTCTGGATGCTCGACGGCCTCGGCGTCGAGACCGGGCTCGACCTCGGCCGGCTCGTGGAGACCAGCACCTGGCTGGCCCGGCTGCTCGGCCGGCCCAGCCCGTCCCGCGTCGTCCAGGCCCTCTCGAAAGGCTGACCACCCATGCTGACCGGCGAGTACGAAGAGCTGCGCAAGACCGTCGAGGCGTTCGCCCGCGACGTCGTCGCCCCGGTGATCGGCGAGCACTACGAGCGGGAGGAGTTCCCGTACGGCATCGTGCGGCAGATGGGCGCGATGGGCCTGTTCGGGCTGCCGCTGCCGGAGGAGTACGGCGGCATGGGCGGCGACTACTTCGCCCTCTGCCTGACGCTGGAGGAGCTGGCCCGGGTCGACTCCAGCGTGGCCATCACCCTGGAGGCGGCCGTGTCGCTGGGCGCCATGCCGATCTACCGGTTCGGCACGCCCGAGCAGCGCCAGGAGTGGCTGCCCAGGCTGGCGACGGGCGAGACGCTGGGCGCGTTCGGCCTGACCGAGCCGGGCGGCGGCTCGGACGTGCCGGGCGGCATGCGGACCACGGCCGTCCTCGACGGCGACGAATGGGTGATCAACGGGACCAAGGCGTTCATCACGAACTCCGGCACCGACATCACCGGCGTGGTGGCCGTCGCGGCCCTCACCGGCGAGCGGGAGATCTCCACGATCCTCGTGCCGAGCGGCACGCCGGGGTTCACGGTGTCGAAGAAGTACTCCAAGGTCGGCTGGAACGCCTCCGACACCCGCGAGCTGGCCTTCGGCGACTGCCGGGTGCCCGCCGCCAACCTGCTGGGGGAGCGCGGGCGCGGCTACGCCCAGTTCCTGCGGACCCTCGACGAGGGGCGCGTCGCCATCGCCGCCATCGGTGTCGGGCTGGCGCAGGGCTGCGTGGACGAGTGCCTGCGCCACGTACGGGACCGCAGGGCGTTCGGCCACCCGATCGGCCACTACCAGGCCATCCAGTTCAAGATCGCCGACATGGAGGCCCGGGCCCACACCGCCCGCCTGGCCTACTACCACGCGGCCGAGCGGATGCTGGCCGGGGAGTCGTTCAAGAAGGAGGCGGCCATCGCCAAGCTGGTCTCGTCGAACGCCGCCATGGACAACTCCCGCGACGCCACGCAGATCTTCGGCGGGTACGGGTTCATGAACGAGTTCCCGGTGGGCCGCTTCTACCGCGACGCCAAGATCCTGGAGATCGGCGAGGGGACGAGCGAGGTGCAGCGCATGCTCATCGCCCGCCAGCTCGGCCTCGGCGACCTCTGACCCGTTCCGCGAGCCGCCCGGCCCGGGAGGTTCAGCCGGGTCGCCGGGCCAGGGTGAACCACTTCTCGTGGGCGCCGCCGAACGGGTCCTGACGCGAGCCGACGGCCGTCATCAGCATGGCGGCCGTCTCCTCCGCCCGGGCGATCACCTCCGCCGGGTAGCCCAGCAGCACCTGGTGCTCGGCGAACTCGTCCTCGTCGTCCAGGAACAGCCGCCCGTCGCGCATCCGGATGACGTCCAGGTCGAGGTCCACCATGGTGACCTCACCCTCGCGCCACTCGGGCACCGTCGTGACGTCCACGTACACGTCCGTCCGGTGCGGCGGGACGTGGAAGCTCGCCGTCCACCACGCGTCGCGCGGGAACAGCATGACGATCCCGGTCTCCCACCTGACCGGCGGGTCCGTGCCCTTGCGGGCCAGGGTGCCGTCGGGCACCCCCACCCACGCGCCGTGCTCGTCCTCACCGAGGAGCGTCCCCCGGTGGTGCCAGTGCAGCGCGCCACCGTACTTGCGGTACACGACCATGATCTCGCTCACGCCCGGAACGCTAACCCACGTCCCGCGTGCCGCCCAGGGGAGGGACCGACATACGGTAAGGATCATGACGTCGATCGACACCGTGGGGGCGGCGGGAGAGCCGGTCATCAGGCGCGCCGGGGCTTCCGACGCGGACGAGCTGTTCGCGCTGGCCCGGGAGTTCGCGACGACGTTCCGGCCGGAGCGCGACGCGTTCGACGAGGCGCTGCCGCGGCTGCTGGGCGACGAGGACGCCCTGCTGATCGCCGCTGTGATGGGCGGGCGGGTCCACGGCTACCTGCTCGGATTCGCGCACCTGACCCTGTTCGCCAACGGGCCGGTCGCCTGGGTGGAGGAGGCCATGGTCCGGCCCGGGTCGAGACGGCAGGGCATCGGGCGGGCGCTGCTGGAGGAGTGCGAGCGATGGGCCCGCGCGCGCGGCGCCCGGTACGTGGCGATGGCCACCCGGCGGGCGCCGGAGTTCTACCACGCCCTCGGGTACGAGGAGTCGGCCGCGTTCTTCCGCAAGATGCTCAGGTAGGGAGTCGTACGGCCGGGCTCGTCCGGTCGGGGGCTGATGGCATCCTGTAGGGCGTGACGATCCACATGGTGAGCCCGCTGTTCGTCGGCCGGGCGGGCGAGCTGGCCGCGCTCGGCGACGCCCTGTCCCGCGTCCGTGCCGGGGCGTCGTCCACCGTGCTCGTCGGGGGCGAGGCCGGCGTGGGCAAGACGCGGCTGGTCGAGGAGTTCACCGGCCGGGCCGGCGACGCGCTGGTGCTGGTGGGGGGCTGCCTGGAGCTCGGCACCGAGGGCCTGCCGTTCGCGCCCTTCAGCGCCGTGCTGCGCGGCCTGGTGCGCGAGCGGGGCCGCGACGGCGTCGCCGCGCTCGTGCCCGGCGGCACCACCCGCGGCCTGGCCCGGCTGCTGCCCGAGTTCGGCGAGCCCGACCGCGACGGCGCGGAGGCCCGGGCCCGGCTGTTCGAGCAGGTGCTCGGGCTGCTCGAACGGCTGGCGGAGGAGCAGCCGGTGGTCCTCGTCATCGAGGACGCCCACTGGGCCGACCGCTCCACCCGCGACCTGCTGTCGTTCCTGGTCCGCTACCAGCGCTCCGACGCGGGCCTGCTCATCGTCGTCACCTACCGCACCGACGAGCTGCGCCGCACCCACCCCCTGCGCCCGCTGCTGGCCGAGCTGGGCCGGGTCGGCTGGGTGAGCCGGATGGAGCTGCGCAGGCTCACCCGCCGGGAGGTCGTCGAGCAGGCGGCGAGCATCCTGGAGCGCGAGCCGAACGCCACCGACATCGAGATGATCTACGCGCGCAGCGAGGGCAACCCGCTGTTCGTGGAGGCGCTGCTGAGCGAGGCCGGCGGCGGTGTCGCGCTGCCCGAGTCGCTGCGCGACCTGCTGCTGGCAGGCGTCGAGCGGCTGCCCGAGGAGACGCAGGAGCTGCTGCGCGTGGCCAGCGCCGGAGGCCAGCGCATCGAGCACGCGCTGCTGACGGCCGTGTCGGGCCTCGACGACGCCGAGCTGTCGAGCGCCCTGCGCCCCGCCGTCGCCGGCAACGTGCTCGTGGTCGACGGCGAGGGCTACTCCTTCCGCCACGCGCTGATCCGCGAGGCCCTGCACGACGACCTGCTGCCCGGCGAGCACACCCGCCTGCACACCCGGTTCGCGCAGGCGCTGGAGCGCGACCCGTCCATCCTGCCCGCCCCGCGCGGCGCGATCGAGCTGGCCCACCACTGGCACTCCGCCCACGACGCCACCTGGGCGCTGGTCAGCGCATGGGCGGCCGCCGACGCCGCCCGCAGGTCCGCCGCGTACGGCGAGCAGCTCCGCATGCTGTCCCGCGTCCTGGAGCTGTGGGACAAGGTCCCCGACGCCGCCGAGCGCATCGGCTGCGACCACGTCGACGTGCTCTACCGGACCGTCACCGTCGCTCATGTCGCGGGCGAGTACGAGCGCGGCATCGCCCTGGCCGGAGCCGCCATGAAGGAGCTCGACCCCGACGCCGACCCGATCCGGGCCGCCCGTCTGCTGCGCAAGCGCGGCATCATCCGCTACGACCTGGGCCGGTCCGGCCACATCGACGACCTGCGCCAGGCGGCGGCCCTGGTGGCGGACGGGCCGATCAGGCTGCGCGCCCAGGTCATGGAGAACCTCGCCCGCATGCTCCACGCGACCGACCTGTGGCCCGAGAGGATCGCCACCGCCCAGCAGGCCATCGACCTGGCGCGCCAGGGAGGTGACCCCACCGTCGAGGCGCGCGCCCTGATCGCCCTCACCTGGGCCCGTTGCCGCGACTACTCCGAGGTCGACGCCCACCTCGGCGGCTTCGCCGAGGCGCGGCGGCTCGCGCTCGGCGCCGACGCCTACAACGCGCTGCTCGCCTGTGCCATCTCCGAGTCCGACACGCTGGAGGGCGCCGGACTGCACGAGCGGGCGGCGCAGGTGGCCCGCGAAGGCGTCGCCGAGGCGGAGCGGTACGGCGTGGCCCGCACCTCGGGCGCGTTCCTGTCCATCAACCTGGTCGAGCCGCTGGTGTCCCTCGGGCGGTGGGACGAGGCCCTCGACGTGATCGAGCACGCGCTCGACCTCGTGCCCCCGCCGCCGTACCAGGCCAGCCTCCAGGGCATGGGCATGGACATCGCGCTGGCCCGCGGGGAGCTCGACCGGGCCGAGGAGCTGCTCGACCGGGTCCGGGCCGTGGTGTCGCGCGGTGTGTTCCGCGACCAGACCATGCTGCCGCAGGCCGAGAGGGAGATCAGCCTGCTGCTGGCGCGCGGCCGGGCCGACGAGGCGCGGGAGGCGGCCGTGCGGGCCCTGCGGGACGACGTCCCGGGTGCCGGGCCACGCTACGTGTGGCCGCTCCTGGTGACCGTCGCCAGGCTGGGCGAGCCGCTGCCACCGGAGCTTGTTGCGGCGGCGGGGTCGACGAGGGTCCAGGGGGCCGTGCAGCGGGCGCACCACCTGACGTTCACCGCACTGACGGGCCTCGGCCCCGGCTCGTCCCGTGGGGCTGCCCTGGAGGGCGCGGTTCACCCGGCGGGCGGTGACGTCTCGGCGGACGGGGCGGAGGCCGGGGGCGGCGCCGGACGGCGGCTCCAGGCGTGGGACGAGGCCGTGGCGGCCTGGACGGCGCTGCGCCAGCCGTACTCCGAGGCGCTGACCCTCGCCGACGCGGCGCGGGCGGCGCTGGCGTGCGGCGAGCGGCAGGAGGCGGCGGCCCG
>NZ_JBEXDT010000118.1:0-24228 GCF_040605905.1 Nonomuraea sp. NPDC005501
GCGGCCCGGGCTCCGCTGTCCGCGACGCTCAACATGGTGTACCTGGGTGTGTTCCCGACCGCGCTGGCGTTCACCACCCGCGCGTCCGCGCGGCGACGGGACCTTGCCGTCCTGAATCTCGCCGCCCGACCGGCCGCGGGCTCCCGGGTCGCCGCCGGTGCGCGGACGTGGCCCGGAGTCGCCGGTCCGCGGTCCCGTGTCGGCGCCGGAACGGGCGCGGGGGCCCGTGTCGCCGCCCACGCGAGGCCGGGGGCCCCGGCCCTCCTCCCCCGTCTTGCGCGGGGGCTTGGCGTCGTCAGCGGCACGGCCGCGCGTCTCCTCGGCCACGGGGGCCGCGAGCAGACCCTTCGGCGCCGAGCCCGAGCCGGGCCCTCCGGTCACCCGGGCCAGCCGGGACAGCCGGTCGGCCAGCAGCGCGGCCGTGGGACGCTTGCCGGGCTCGCGGTTGAGCGCCGCGCGCACCAGCGGCAGCAGCGCCACGGGCACGCCCTTGAGGTCGGCCTGGCCGTTCAGCACCGCGTACATCTGCGCCTCGGCCGTGCCCCGCCCGAACGCCGGCCGCCCCGTCGCCGCGAACGCCACCGTCGCCGCCCAGGCGTGGATGTCGGCAGGCGAGTCGACCTGCTCGTCGGCGAAGATCTCCGGCGCGGTGTAGCCGGGCGTGCCGAGGAAGGTGCCGGTCATGGTGAGCCGGGTGGCGTCGTGCACCTGCGCGATGCCGAAGTCGATGAGAACCGGGCCCTCGGCGCCCATGATGATGTTGGCCGGCTTCAGGTCGCGGTGGACCACGCCGGCCGCGTGGATGATCGCCAGGGCGGCGGCGATGCCCTGCGCCATGTCCACGAGCTGCGCCATGTCGAGGGGCCCGTCCTGGCGGACCCGGTCGAGGAGCGTGACGCCCTCGATGTGCTCCATGACGAGGTACGGCCGGGCGCAGCCGAGGTCGGCGTCGAGCACCCTGGCGACGTACGGGCTCTCGACCCGGCGGAGAGCACGAACTTCGCGTTCCAGCCGAATCCTGGACGAATCATCCTGGGTGAGCTCGTGCAGCACCTTGAGCGCGACCCGCTCGCCGCGCCGGGAGCCGGCGAGGTAGACCTCGCCCATGCCCCCACGGCCCAGCCGCTCGAGCAAGGTGTACGGCCCGACCTTGCCGAGCTTGCTCACCGTCCCTCCCTGCTCGGCGCGCCCATAAGGGGCACAACCCTAGCGCCGGAAGGGCCGGGGATGTCCGAGGCGCGCCGAGACTTTCGCTTCCCGCGGACGGCGCGCCCGAACCGGCGCGCCACCGCGACCGCTAACGATCGGAGCGCCGGTCCAGCAGCGCGTCGAACTCCGCCAGCGGCTCGCGGGACAGGTCGGGACGCCCGCTGCGACGCCAGCGGACGTGACCGCGGCCCTCCAGCCACAGCATCAGACGGTCGGCGCCGGCGATCACAGCGGCGGCGGAGGCCAGGGCGATGAGCAGCTCCATGCGCCCAGCCCATCGCGATCGCCCCCGGCGGCCACGCCGACACGCCGCCGCCTGCCGTATCGGGTCAGCGGCCTGACCCGGCGATGACCGTGCCCTCGGAGGTGCGCAGGTGACCCTCGCCGGTGTAGACCCACTTGGTGGAGGTCAGCTCGGGCAGCCCCATCGGGCCGCGCGCGTGCAGCTTCTGCGTGGAGATGCCGATCTCCGCGCCGAACCCGAACTCCCCGCCGTCGGTGAACCGGGTGGAGGCGTTGACCGCCACGGCCGCCGAGTCGACCAGCGACACGAACCGGCGGGCGGCCCCCTGGGACCGGGTGACGATCGCGTCGGTGTGCCCCGAGCCGTACTCCCGGATGTGGGCCACGGCGTCCTCCAGCGAGTCGACGACGGCCGCGGCGATGTCCAGCGAGAGGTACTCGACACGGAAGTCGTCCTCGGTGGCCGGCACGACCTCGCCCAGACGGGCCACGCGGTCGTCGCCGTGGACGGTCACGCCGGCCTCCTTCAGGGCCCGCAGCGCCATGGGCACGAACGTGTCCGCGATGCCGGCGTGCACCAGGAGCGTCTCGGCCGCGTTGCACACCGACGGCCGCTGGGCCTTGGCGTTGACCAGGATCTCCACGGCCAGGTCGAGGTCGGCGTCGGCGTCCACGTACACGTGGCAGTTGCCCACGCCGGTCTCGATCACCGGCACCGTGGACTCCTCGACCACCGAGTTGATCAGCGAGGCGCCGCCACGCGGGATGAGCACGTCGACCAGTCCGCGCGCCCGCATCAGCTCCTTGACCGAGTCGCGGGTGAGCCCCGGCACGAGCTGCACGGCCCCGGCCGGCACCTCGGTGTCCGCGAGCGCCTCCTGCATGACCCGCACCAGCGCGGTGTTGGAGGAGTAGGCGCTGGAGGAGCCGCGCAGCAGCACCGCGTTCCCGCTCTTGAGGCAGAGCGCCGCCGCGTCGACGGTCACGTTGGGGCGGCCTTCGTAGATGATGCCGATGACGCCGAGCGGCACCCTGAGCTGCCGCAGTTCCAGTCCGTTGGGCAGCGTGGAGCCGCGCACGACCTCGCCCACCGGGTCGGGCAGGTCGGCCACCTGCCGCACCGCCTCGGCCACGGACCGGATCCGGCTCTCGTCGAGCCGCAGCCGGTCGATCATCGCCTCGGCCGTGCCCTGTGCGCGGGCCTGCTCGACGTCCTCGGCGTTCGCCTCGATGATCTCCGCGGCGTGGGCCACCAGGGCGTCGGCGACGGCGCGCAACGCCCGGTCCTTCGGCGCCCGCGGCAGCGGGGCCAGCTCGGCGGCGGCCTCTCGTGCCGCGCGGGCGACCTTCAGGAACTCCTCGGACATCACGTGCTCCTCGTTGTCGTGCCGCTTGAGAGGCGCCGGCTCCCGACGCCCCCCACCCGGCCCTCGTCCCTCCCCGCCGCGGTGCGGCCGGGGGCGGGGGCAGTCAGTTGTGGGACTCCAGTATGACGATGTCGTCGCGGTGGATCAGCTCGCGTTCATATTCCGGACCCAGCTCGCTGGCCAGCTCGCGCGTGGAGCGGCCCAGCAGGCCCGGGATCTCGCCGGCGTCGAAGTTGACCAGCCCGCGCGCCACCACCGCGCCGCGCGGCGCGCACAGGTCGACCGGGTCGCCCGCGGCGAACTCGCCCTCCACGGAGGTGACGCCCGCCGGCAGCAGCGACTTGCGGCGCGCCACGATGGCCTCGACCGCGCCGTCGTCGAGGTATAGCCGCCCCCGGCCGGTCGTGGCGTGCGCCAGCCAGAGCAGCCGGGTGCCGGGGTGCCGGCCGCCCGGGTGGAAGTAGGTGCCGACGTCGGCGCCGGCCAGGGCCTGCGCGGCGTGCGCGGCGGCCGTCAGCACGACCGGCACGCCCGCGCCGGTGGCGATGCGCGCCGCCTGGACCTTGGTCACCATGCCGCCGGTGCCGACGGCCGCGCCGTTCCTGCCCAGCTCGACGCCGGCCAGGTCCTCGGGGCCGCGCACCTCGGCCAGCCGCTTGGCGCCGCTGCGGCTCGGCGGGCCGTCGTAGAGGGCGTCCACGTCGGACAGCAGCACCAGCGCGTCGGCGTGGACGAGGTGGGTGACCAGCGCCGCCAGCCGGTCGTTGTCGCCGAAGCGGATCTCGTCGGTGGCGACGGTGTCGTTCTCGTTGACGATCGGCACGATGCCGAGCTCCAGCAGCCGGTTGAGGGTGCGCTGGGCGTTGGCGTGGTGGGCGCGGCGCATCATGTCGTCGGCCGTCAGCAGCACCTGGCCGACGCGCAGGCCGTACCGGGCGAAGGAGGAGGTGTAGCGGGCGACGAGCACGCCCTGGCCGACGGAGGCGGCGGCCTGCTGCGTGGCCAGGTCGCGCGGGCGCGCGGACAGCCCGAGCGGGCCGAGGCCCGCCGCGATCGCCCCCGAGGAGACCAGCACGAGCTGCGTGCCCGTACGGCGGCGCGCGGCGAGGACGTCGACCAGCGCGTCGACCCGGTCCACGTCGATCGTTCCCTGCGGGGTGGTCAGCGAGGAGGAGCCGACCTTGACGACGACCTTCGACGCTGAGCTGATCCGTTCGCGCACATCTGGAAGCCTATCCGAGGCCGGCGGCCCCGATCCGCGCGTCTCCCGCGAGCCCGGCGGGCGAAGCCGGGCGGCGGGGTCAGCGGGGAGCGGGGCCGGGCGCTGCTCCGCCGCAGGGAGAGGTCCCCTAGCCCAGCCTGCTGTCGGTGCCGCGAGGACCCGTGCGGACGGACTCGGCGTGCAGCGTGGGCTGCCAGTCGAAGACGTAGCCGCCTTCCATGGGGCCGATGACCACCTCGGCGCCGGCGGTCGCGCCGGCCTTGACCAGCTGCTCCTCGACGCCGAGCCGCTCCAGCCGGTCGGCCAGGTAGCCGACGGCCTCGTCGTTGCTGAAGTCGGTCTGCCGGATCCAGCGCTCGGGCTTCTCACCCGTGACCTGGAACAGGTTGTCGTTGACCTTGCGGACCGCGAACCCGGTCTCACCGAGCTGCCGCGGCCTGATCACCAGGCGGGTGGGCTCCTCGACCGGGCGGTTGGCACGTGCGGCGGCGACCCACTCGCCCATCGCGAACGTCAGCTCGCGCAGCCCGGCGTGAGTGGCGGCCGACACCGTGAACACCTGGAGCCCGCGCGCCTCGAAGTCCGGCTTGACCAGCTCGGCCAGCTCCTGGGCGTCGGGCACGTCGGCCTTGTTGAGCACCACCATGCGCGGGCGGTCCTCCAGCTTGCCGTACGCCTCCAGCTCCGCCTCGATCACCTCGTAGTCGGTGACGGGGTCGCGGCCGGGCTCCATCGTGGCGCAGTCGATGACGTGGACCAGCATGTCGCACCGCTCGACGTGGCGCAGGAACTCGTGGCCGAGGCCCTTGCCCTGCGAGGCGCCCGGAATCAGCCCGGGCACGTCGGCGACCGTGAAGACGGTGTCGCCGGTGGTGACGACGCCGAGGTTCGGCACCAGCGTGGTGAACGGGTAGTCGGCGATCTTCGGCCGGGCCGCGCTCAGCGCCGCGATCAGCGACGACTTGCCGGCGCTGGGGAAGCCGACCAGCGCGACGTCGGCGACGCTCTTGAGCTCCAGCATGACGTCCAGCCCGTCGCCCGGCTCGCCGAGCAGCGCGAACCCCGGGGCCTTGCGCTTCGTGCTGGCCAGCGCGGCGTTGCCGAGGCCGCCGTGGCCGCCGTGCGCGATCACGTACCGGGTGCCCGAACCGACGAGGTCCACCAGCACCTCGCCCGTGTCGGCGTTCTTGACGACGGTGCCGTTGGGCACCGGCAGGACGACGTCGCCGCCGTTGGCGCCGTCACGGTTGGAGCCCTGCCCCTGCTTGCCGTTGTCGGCCTTGCGGTGCGGGCGGTGGTGGTAGTCGAGCAGGGTCGAGGTGTTGGGGTCCACCTCCAGGATCACGTCACCGCCCCGGCCGCCGTTGCCCCCGTCGGGGCCGCCGAGCGGCTTGAACTTCTCCCGGTGGATGGAGGCGCAGCCGTTCCCTCCGTCACCAGCCCTGACGTGCAGGACCACTTGGTCCACGAAGTCCGGCATGTCCGCCTCTCCTCACGCCCCCGTCCGGGGGTTCTGTCTTGCCTTGCGTGCTCGTCCCGCGCTCATCGCGTGCTCGTCCGCGCTCGTCCCGCGCTCGGCCCTCGCCGGGGCCGGCCCGGGGGACGCGGCAGGCACGGATGGGCCGGACAACACGAAGGGGCGGATCGACGAACCGATCCACCCCTTGGTAACGCCGTTCGGCTGCGGATTACTCCGCGACCGGGACGATGCTCACGGCCTTGCGGCCACGCTTGACGCCGAACTGCACGTGACCCGCGGTCAGCGCGAACAGCGTGTCGTCGCCACCACGGCCGACGTTGTCGCCGGGGTGGAAGTGGGTGCCACGCTGACGGACGATGATCTCGCCCGCGTTGACCAGCTGGCCGCCGAAGCGCTTGACGCCCAGGCGCTGAGCGTTGGAGTCACGGCCGTTCCGGGTGGACGACGCGCCCTTCTTGTGTGCCATCTCTCAAACTCCCGATCAGGCCTGGTCGATACCGGTGATCTTCACCTGGGTGTACCGCTGGCGGTGACCCTGGCGCTTCTTGTAACCGGTCTTGTTCTTGTACTTGAGAATGCGGATCTTCGGACCCTTGGTCTCGCCGAGAATCTCGGCGGCGACCGTGAACTTGCCCGCCTCCGTGGTCACATCGCCGTCGTTGACGACGAGCACCGTCGGCAGCGAAATCGAAGAGCCGACCTCGCCGGCGACCTTGTCCACCTCGAGGACGTCACCGACGGAGACCTTCTGCTGCCTGCCGCCGCAACGAACGATCGCGTACACCGCGGAACCCTTCTACTGTCTACTGTTGCGATCCACGGCCGTCCCGGACGGGGCGGCCGTTGACTGCCGAGTGCTGCGCCTGCACTCGCATTTGTCTGGAACCAACGAACCGAGTGGGCGCGCCAACAGGGCACGTCACCTGACGCACCGATCCACAAGAGTACCGGATTAACGGTGCCCTAGGCGAACCGGACGGATCGTCGGACAGTCCTTCGAGCAGCCACTCAGGGGGCTACTCGGCGGACTTGGCTCGGCGGGAGCGTCGCCGCCCCCTGCCGGAAGACTGGCCCGCTTGGTCATCCTCAGCAGGGACGTCATCAAGCGCACCGGTCACGGTATCACGGCCGGAGGAGTCCTTGGCCGCGGAAACCTTGTCCCCGCTCTTGTCACCATGGCTCTTGTCACCATGGCCCCTGTCGCCCAGCTTGTCCGTCACAGCCTTCTCGACAGCCATCTTGCCCTGTGTGCCGCGCGGCTCCGGCTTGGACTCCACCGGCTCCGTGGAGACGATGAGCCCACGCCCGTTGCAGCACTCGCACGGCGTCGAGAACGCCTCCAGCAGCCCCTGACCGACCCGCTTGCGCGTCATCTGCACCAGGCCGAGCGAGGTGACCTCGGCCACCTGGTGCTTGGTCCGGTCGCGGGCCAGGCACTCCAGCATGCGCCGCAGCACCAGGTCACGGTTGGACTCCAGCACCATGTCGATGAAGTCGATGACGATGATGCCGCCGATGTCGCGGAGCCTGAGCTGGCGGACGATCTCCTCGGCCGCCTCCAGGTTGTTGCGGGTGACGGTCTCCTCGAGGTTGCCGCCCTGACCGGTGAACTTGCCGGTGTTGACGTCGACGACGGTCATCGCCTCGGTGCGGTCGATCACCAGCGAGCCGCCGCTGGGCAGCCACACCTTGCGCTCCATCGCCTTGGACAGCTGCTCGTCGATCCGGTACGACTCGAACACGTCACCCTGGTCGCCGTCCCAGCGCGACAGCCGCTCCTCCAGGTGCGGGGCGACGTACTTGACGTACTCCTCGACCGTCTCCCACGCCCCCTCGCCCTGCACGACGAGCGAGCTGAAGTCCTCGTTGAAGACGTCGCGCACCACGCGCACGGTCAGGTCCGGCTCGGCCGACAGCAGCTCGGGCGGGCTCGCCGACTTGGCCTTCTTCTGGATGTTCTCCCACTGCGCCGACAGGCGGGCGACGTCGCGGGCCAGCTCGTCCTCGGAGGCGCCCTCGGCCGCGGTGCGCACGATCACGCCCGCGTTCTCCGGCATGACCTTCTTCAGGATGCTCTTGAGCCGGGTGCGCTCCTTGTCGGGCAGCTTGCGGCTGATGCCGGTCATCGAGCCGTCGGGCACGTAGACCAGGTAACGGCCGGGCAGGCTGATCTGCGAGGTCAGGCGGGCGCCCTTGTGGCCGATCGGGTCCTTGGTGACCTGCACCAGCACCGACTGGCCGGACTTCAGCGCCACCTCGATCCGCTTGGGCTGCCCCTCCAGTCCGGCGGTGTCAAAGTTCACCTCTCCGGCGTACAGGACGGCGTTGCGGCCCTTGCCGATGTCGACGAACGCCGCCTCCATCGACGGCAGGACGTTCTGCACCTTGCCGAGGTAGACGTTGCCGACGTACGACTGGCTGGCCTCACGGTTGACGTAGTGCTCGACGAGGACGCCGTCCTCCAGCACCGCGATCTGCGTGCGGTCGCCCTGGCGGCGCACCACCATCATCCGGTCGACCGCCTCGCGACGCGCCAGGAACTCCGACTCGGTGATGATCGGCGGGCGGCGGCGGCCCAGCTCGCGGCCCTCGCGGCGGCGCTGCTTCTTGGCCTCCAGCCGGGTCGACCCGCGCACGCTCTGCACGCCGTCGGCGGAGGTGTCGACCAGGGCGGCGCGACCCGAGCGGGGCGCGCGGATGCGGACGACCGTGTTGGGCGGGTCGTCGCCGGCCGGCTCGGCGCCCCCGTCGTCGGAGCCGCGCCTGCGGCGGCGGCGCCGGCGGCGCGAGCCGGAGCTGTCCTCCTCCTGCTGCTCCTCGGGCTGGTCGTCCTCGCCGTCGTCGTCGGACTCGTCCGAGTCCTCGGAGTCGGCGTCGTCGCGCTCGCGGGCCTTGCCGCGGCCCCGGCCGCCCCTGCGGCGGCGCCGGCGGCGGCTGCCGCCCTCTTCCTCCTCCTGGTCGGAGTCGTCAGAGGAGTCGACGTCGTCGGTGACCGCCTCGGCGGCCTCGTCCTCGTCGGCGTCCGGCTCGGGCTCGGGCCGCTGGGTCTCGGCACGCGCCGGCTCGGGGCGCGCGGGCTCCGGACGTACGGCCTGGCTCGGGTCGGGCGCCTGGAACAGCGGCGCGAAGATCGCGGAGGGGCGCCGGAACGAGGCGCCCGGCTGGTCGGAGCGGCGCGCGGAGAACCCGAACGGGTCGGCGAGCAGGCTGGGCCGGTCGCCGTCCTCGTCGAGGTCCTCGCCGGCGGGCTCGTCGTCGAGCGGCTCGTCCTCGGGCAGCACGTCGAGGATGTCCTCGTCGTCGCCCTCGCCCTCGTCGTCGGCGCTCTGGGTGGCGGCGCTCTGGGTCGCGGCGCTCCGGGTGGCGGCGCTCTGCCTGCGGGTGCTCCGGCCGCGGGTCGTGGCGGCGGTCTCCGCGCCGATCGCACCGCTCTCGTCGCCGGTGCCCGAGGCGCCGGCGGCGGCCGTCTCCTCGGCCGCTGCCTCCGGCTCCGCCTTCTTGCGGGTACGGCGGCGGCGCGTCGGCGCGGCCTCGGCGGCGTCATCGACGCTGTCCTGCGTGCCACCCGCACCGCGCGGCGTCGTGTCGCCGCTCTCGGCGGCGTCCTGGCCCGCCTCCGCCGCGAGAACACGGTCGGCGGTGTCCAGCGCGGCCCGCTCGGCGTCCTGCCCCGCGGCCGCACCCGTCTCCGGGGCGCCGGCGTGCGTCAGGGACGCCTCGGCGGCGTCACCGGCCGGTGACGCTCCCGTGGTGGCCGGCTCGGCGTCCTCGGCCGTTTTGCCGGTGCGGCGGCGCGAGGCGGTGGCCGTCGAACGGGTCCTGGTCCGCTTGGGCTTCTCGCCCTCTGCGGCGCCCGCGTCCGCGGCGACGTCGTCGGAGCCACCGGAGGCGGCACCCGCGACGGCATCGGCGACCGCGGCCTCGGCCGGGCTTCCCTCTGCCCCCTGGGCCGTACCCGGCACGGCCCCCTGGCCGGCCTGTCCCGCGGCGGCTCCCTCCGGACCCCGTGCCGCGGCCTCGGCCGCGGAGACGGTCACCGGAGCGGGCTCGTCGGGAACCTCGGGCGGCGGCCCGGCGGGCCGGCTCGCGACCCGGCGTCGCGTGGTCGTGCGTGGCTGTTCAGTTGTCTCGCCGTCGGGGCCCGTGACCCCGGTCTTGGGCTCGTTCTCGAGCATGCGGGCGCTCTCCCGTCAGCTCCCGGGCGCGTCGCCGCGCCGCGCAGGAGCTCTCGTGTTTCGTTGTGCGCCCGCGCCCCCGCCAAGGGGCATGAGCGCCAAGTCCTGTCAGCGGTCGTGCCCCACCCATGCGGGACACTCCCTTAACCGGCGACGTGCTCACCTGTCGGTCCCGCTTCGCCGCCGCGCGTGGTCTCGCGGTCAAGGTCGAACGGGTCGGCAAGCGCACCGGTGCCGACGTCCAGCGGCCCCTGCGCCAGCCTGGTCACCTCGGGGGGGACCGGCGGCGCGAAGTCGGCCACAAGGCGCAGCCCTGCGAGCACATCGTCGGGTCGAACGGCAGGCGTCATGTGCCGAACAACCATGCGCAGTATGACACACGACTGTCCGGGCACCTGAGCTGCGGTTCTGCCTGTCCCCTCGGATCCCTCGGACATCGCCAGCCTCAGCACGGCCTCACGGGCGTCGAAGCGGCGAGGGCCCTTCTTGGTGAGGCGCTCGACCTCCACGGCCTCGGCGGAGAGGAACTTCTCCACCGCGACCCCGGCGAGGTCGGGATCCGCACCGGGCATCCGCACCTCCCACTCGGAGGCCTCCAGGCGCTCGGCCAGCCCTCCCGGGCCCGCCTCGACGACCTCAAGCACGTCGAGCCCGGGCGGCAGCGAGCCGTCGAGGTCGTCGCGGACCCGCTCGGGCTCGCACGGCGTGGTGACGCCGATCTCGAGGTACTCGGCCTCGCTGGCGACACCGGTCGGTGCCGCGCCCGCGTAGGAGATCTTCGGGTGGGGCGAGAAGCCCGCGCTGTAGGCCACCGGAATCCCGGCACGGCGGACCGCCCTTTCGACGGCCCGCGAGATGTCGCGGTGACTGGTGAAGCGCAGGCGGCCGCGCTTGGCGTAGCGCACACGCAGGCGCTGCGCCGTGGGCGCGGGCGGGGGCCCGTCGGGAACAGGTTTCAGAGCTTTGTCGTCCTTCCCGTGTCAGAGTTCCTTCGTTCAGGATAAGCCGCTTTGACGCCTGATCGGCTCAGGATCATGTACGGCGAGGCACGGACCGCGCACCCAGCGCGCCGGAACGGTGCGCCGTGCTGTGCCGGAACGGCGACCGGAACAGGTTTCCGGCCGCTCGCACGCACCTCGGCCGCCCGCCGGACCCGCCCGGAAACACCCGGTCCCGCCCTTCGGGACAGTCCCCTCCGCAATCCCGCCCCGGAAAGAATCCCGGGCGGGTCTCCGTGCCGGAGACCTGCCCGGGAGCTGTCTCAGACGACCGTGAGCGGAAGGAGCTTGCGGCCCGTGGGACCGACCTGGATCTCGGTGCCCATGGTCGGGCAGACGCCGCAGTCGTAGCACGGCGTCCACCGGCAGTCCTCGACCTCGCCCCCGGAGACGGCCTCCTGCCAGTCCTGCCAGAGCCACTCGCGGTCGAGCCCGGCGTCGAGGTGATCCCACGGCAGGACCTCGTTCTCCTCGCGCTCGCGCACGGTGTACCAGTCGACGTCGACCCCGGCCCGCTCGGCCGCGGCCCTCCACCGCTCGTAGGAGAAGTGCTCGCTCCACCCGTCGAAGCGCCCGCCGTCCTCCCAGACGGCGCGGATGACCGCGCCGACCCGCCGGTCACCGCGCGAGAGCAGGCCCTCGACGATGGACGGCTTGCCGTCGTGGTAGCGGTAGCCGATGGCCCTGCCGTACTCCTTGTCGCCGCGCAGCGAGTCGCGCAGCGCCTTGAGCCGCCGGTCGACCGTCTCGTGGTCGGCCTGGCCGGCCCACTGGAACGGCGTGTGCGGCTTGGGCACGAACCCGCCGATGGACACGGTGCAGCGGATGTCGCGCGACCCGGTGATCTCCCGGCCGGCCTTGATGACCTTCTTGGCCAGGTCGGCGATGCCGAGCACGTCCTCGTCGGTCTCGGTCGGCAGCCCGCACATGAAGTAGAGCTTCACCTGCCGCCAGCCCTGCGAGTAGGCGGTGGTGACGGTGCGGATCAGGTCCTCCTCGGTGACCATCTTGTTGATCACCTTGCGCATGCGCTCGGACCCGCCCTCGGGGGCGAAGGTCAGCCCGGAGCGCCGCCCGTTGCGGGAGAACTCGTTGGCCAGGTCGATGTTGAACGCGTCGACCCGGGTGGAGGGCAGCGACAGCGAGGTGTTGGTGCCCTCGTACCGGTCGGCCAGCCCCTTGGCGACGTCGCCGATCTCGGAGTGGTCGGCCGAGGACAGCGACAGCAGACCGACCTCGTTGAAGCCGGACTCCTTGATCCCGTTGTCCACCATGGCGCCGATCGTGGTGATCGACCGCTCGCGCACCGGCCGCGTGATCATGCCGGCCTGGCAGAAGCGGCAACCGCGCGTGCAGCCGCGGAAGATCTCCACGCTGAACCGCTCGTGGACCGTCTCGGCGAGCGGCACCAGCGGCTTCTTCGGGTACGGCCACTCGTCGAGGTCCATGACGGTGTGTTTGTGGACGCGCCACGGGACGCCGGGCCGGTTGGGCGCGACCCGCTTGATGCGCCCGTCGGGGTGGTAGTCGACGTCGTAGAACTTGGGCACGTAGACGCCGCCCGACTCGGCCAGGCGCATCAGCAGCTCGTCGCGCCCGCCGGGCCGCCCCTCGGCCTTCCACTCGCGGATGACCTCGCTGACGGCGATGGCGATCTGCTCGCCGTCGCCGAGCACGGCCGCGTCGAGGAAGCCGGCGATCGGCTCGGGGTTGAACGCGGCGTGGCCGCCCGCGAGCACGATCGGGTCGTCGTCGCCGCGGTCGACGGCGAGCATCGGGATGCCGGCCAGATCGAGCGCGGTGAGCATGTTGGTGTAGCCGAGCTCGGTGGAGAACGACACGCCGAGCACGTCGAAGGCGCGCACCGGGCGGTGGGCGTCGACGGTGAACTGGGGCACGCCCTCGGCGCGCATGAGCGCCTCGAGGTCGGGCCAGACGGCGTAGGTGCGCTCGGCGAGAGTCGCGGGCAGCTCGTTGAGGATCTCGTAGAGGATCGCGACGCCCTGGTTGGGCAGGCCGACCTCATAGGCGTCCGGGTACATCAGCGCCCAGCGCACGTCGGCGTCGTCCCAGTCCTTCACGGTCGAGTTGAGCTCACCCCCGACGTACTGGATGGGCTTCTGCACCTTGGGCAGCAGCGCTTCCAGACGGTGGAAAATCGACTCGACAGGCATACGACCAGGGTAGCGGCGCGCGGGAGCGGCCAAGCCCCGGCGTCAGTTGTACGTCTGCTCGCGGATCCTGATCGACTGGAGCAACCCGACCGCCATGAGGTTGGCGAAGGTCGCCGTGCCGCCGTACGACACGAACGGCAGCGGCAGCCCCGTGATCGGCATGATCCCGATGGTCATCCCGATGTTGACGAACGTCTGGAACGCGAACCAGCACACGATCATGCCCGCCGCCAGCGACCCGAACCGGTCGTCGCACTGCCGGGCGATCCGCAGCCCGCGCAGCAGCACCACGCCCAGCAGCGCCACGATGGCCACCGAACCGAGGAAGCCGAACTCCTCCCCCGCCACCGTGAAGACGAAGTCGGTGTGCTGCTCCGGCACGAACCGGCCGGTGGTCTGCCCGCCGTGCAGCCACCCCTTGCCGAACACCTGCCCGGACCCGATCGCGATGAGCGACTGCGTGCTGTTGTAGCCGACGCCGCGCGGGTCGACCCCCGGGTCCAGGAACGCGGTGAAACGCGCGATCTGGTACGGCTCCAGCAACTGCAGCCGGAACACCAGGAACACCGCGGTCGCGGCCACGAGCGACAGCAGCGCGATCCACCGCTTGCGCACGCCGCCGATGACCAGCGCCGCGGCGGTGATCACGGCCAGCACCAGCGCCGTGCCGAGGTCCGGCTGGAGCATCACCATCCCCAGCGTCAGCGCCGCCACCGACAGCGCCAGCACGACGTCGAACAGGCGCGGCCGGTCGGAGCCCTCCGCCGGCTGCGCCAGGAGCATCGCCAGGATCAGCAGCAGCCCCAGCTTGGCGAACTCCGACGGCTGCACCGCGAACCCGCCGCCCAGCAGGATCCACGAATGCGACCCGTTGATCGTCGCCCCGAGCGGCGAGATCACCAGCCCGAGCCCCACCAGGCTGACGAGGTACACCAGCGGCGCGTAGGCGCGCATGGCCCGATGGTCGATCGCGGTCGTCATGGCGCACAGCACCAGCCCGATGCCGAGGTTCAGCATGTGCTTCTTGACCAGGCCGGTCGAGCCGGGCGCCCACGTACGGGTGGACGACCACACCAGCAGCGTGCCGATGACGCACAGCCCGACGACCGCCACCAGCAGCAGGCCGTCGAGCCGCCACAGCGACGACTGAGCGGCCGCCATCCGCCTGCCGTAGCCGCCCTGGCCACTCCTCAGCACCCGCTCCGCCATCATCCCGTCATCCCGCCCGCTGTCACCCGTGCCCTCACCGCGCCACCGTCCCGTCGGGCGCGAACCTCGGCAGCCTGCTCACCGGCTTGCCGCCCGGCAGCGCCGCCGGCCCCTTCAACCCGTAGATGCCCTCGTAGATCTCCCGCGCGACGGGCGCCGCCGTCTGCGCCCCCATCCCGCCCTGCGACACCATCGCCACCACCACGAACCGCGGATCGTTCGTCGGCGCGAACGACGCGAACCACGAGGTGTCCTCCTTGCCCCACACCTCCGCGGTACCGGTCTTGCCGCCGATGCGCACCTTGTCCATCGGAAAGCCCGCGAACGCCCCGGCCGCGGTGCCGTCGGAGGGGACGTCGCTGAGCGCGCCCTTGATGTAGAGCCGCTCCTTCTCACTGAGCGGCAGCTTCCCCACCACCGGAACGTCGTACGTCTCGACCAGCGTGCCGTCGGGCCGCACCCGCGCCCACCCGATGCGCGGGCTGCGCAGCTTGCCGTCGTGGACCAGCGCCGCGTACGCGCGGGCCAGCTGAAGCGGCGTCACCAGCACGTCGCCCTGGCCGATCGCGAAGTTGGCCGAGTCTCCGGGCCGCAACAGGAAGCCCTCGGTGCAGTTCTCGTAGGCCAGCTGCTTGAGGAAGTCGGCCCGCGCCCGGTCGGTCACCTCCGGGTAGCCGGTCTGAGCCCGCTTACAGGTGGTACCGCTGGTCAGCGTCCACATCTCCTTCTTCCATCTGCGGTCGGGGATGCGGCCGGACGACTCGCCGGGCAGGTCGATGCCGGTCGGCCTGCCGAATCCGAAGGCTCTGGCGGTGTTGGCGAACACCTCCTTCGGGGTCTTCTTGGGGTCGCGCCCGCCGTCACGCAGGTACTGCTCGTACCCTCCCCGGTAGAAGATCGTGTCGCAGGACTTGACCAGCGCGGTGTGCAGGTTCATCGGGCCCAGCCCGATGCCGTGGAAATTGTTGAACACCCGGTCGCCCACCATGTAGGAGCCCGGGCAGTCGTAAGTGCCCTCCAGCGGGTAGCCCGCCCGTAGCATCGCCGTGACCGACGACACCTTGAACGTCGACCCGGGCGCGAACTGCCCGTTGATGGCCCGCGACACCAGCGGCTTGCCCGACTTCTCCGACAGCAGCCGCTGGTAGCCGCTCGCCGAGATGCCGCCGGCCCACACCGCCGGGTCGTAGCCCGGCGCGCTGGCCAGAGCCAGCACCCGCGCCGTACGCGCGTCGAGCACAACGGCCGCGCCTCCGTCGGCCTTCGGGGCGTTGCGCATCGCCCGGGCCAGGGCCCGCTCGGCGACGGCCTGCACGCGGGCATCGATACTGGTGATCAGGTGGTCTCCGCTGACCGGTCGCACCCGCTGCTCGACACCAAGGGCCTTGCCCATCCTGTCCACCTGCACCCGGCGCAGTCCCGGCTTGCCGCGCAGCGCCTCGTCGTAGACCTCCTCCAGCCCGTCGCGCCCGGTCAGGTCGACGCCGGAGTAGGCGGCCTTGAGCCCCGAGCGCTTCTCCAACTCCGCCTCGGTGACCGGCTGCAGGTAGCCGAGCATCTGGGCGCCCGCCTCGCCGCCGGGGTACTGCCGTACCGACTGGATCTCGGCGCTGACGCCCGGGAAGTCCTCCTGACGTTCGACGATCTGCAGCGCCTGCCGCGTGTCGGCCTTCTGCGCGACGGGCACCGGCTGGTACGGCGAGCCCGTCCAGCACGGCTGGGACACACCGGGCCCGCACGGCCGGATCCGTTCCTTGAGCTTCTTGACCGGCGTGCCGAGCACCGCGCTCAGCCTGTGCAGCACCGACGCGCCGCCGTCGGGAGTGCGCGACAGCGCGGTCCTGTCGACCGACACCACCAGCGCCGTCTGGTTGCGCACCAGCGGCCGGCCGGAGGAGTCGAGGATCTGCCCGCGCACCGCGGGCTCGATCACCGTGCGCGTCCTCGTCTCGGTCGCCCTGGTCACGAACTCCTGCCCGCGCACCACCTGCACCTGCCACAGCCGTACGGCCAGCACCACCAGCAGGGTCAGGACGAGCACGTGCAGCAGGAACAGCCGGGCACGCATCCGGGTCATGTGGCGTACCCCGGCTCCCGGCCACGACCGGTCGCCCAGAGGACGACGGGCGAGAGGATCATCGTGTAGGCGATCGTGAGAGGCATCTGCTCGATCAGCATCGTGAGGGTCACCCGCGGGTCGGAGATCAGCAGGCCGACGGCCACGGCCAGCGACGGGCCCAGCAGTACGCACACGGCGATCGTCACCACGGGGTTGCCGACGCCGCGTCCCGCGACGTAGCCGACGACCGCCAACGCCAGCGCGTACTGTCCCATCAGGTGGGCGGCCGGCGGCATGATGTCCACCAGCAATCCGGCGCAGAACCCGAGCACCGCGCCCGCCGCAGGGGCGCGCGTCATCGCAAGCCCTGTCACGGCCAGCAGCACCAGGTCGGGCGTGCCGCCTCCTGGCAGCGGCACCCGGTTGACCAGGATGACCTGCGCCAGCACGACGAGCGGCACGAGCAGTAGAGGCGTCATCGTGTTCTCTCCTCCTCCTTCGGCGGGACGGCCCCTACCTTGGGCGGGACGGCCATCTGCTTCGGCGGGACGGCCCTCTCCTTGGGTGGCAGGACCGCGTCCCGCGGATCGCGCCGGGGGGCCCGCAGCACCACGCCGACCACGTCGAGCGCCGTCAGGTCCGCGTACGGCCGCGCGAACGCGACCCGCGTCAGCTCGCCCGGCGTCGCCTCCACCCGCTCGATCACCCCGATCGGCACACCCGCCACGTACGGCGCGCCACGCTGCGACCCGAAGCTGACGATGCGCCCGCCAGGCGCCATCGGTGCGGTCGAGTCGAGCAACCGGAACTGCACGATCCGCCCGTTCTGGCCCATCCCGTGGACCACCCCGATCTCCTGGGCGCCCTCGAGCCTGGCTCCCGTGGCCGAGCCCCGGTCGCTGATGAGGACCGCCGTGGACGTGCGGGGGCCGGCCAGCACGATCCGTCCGACGAGGCCGTCGGCGTTCATCACGGTCATCTCGGGGCGCACACCGTCGTCGGCGCCGACATCGAGCTCGACGGCCTCCTCGAAACCGGGGGTTCCACGCCGCGCGATCACGTTGGCCGGCAGGATGTCGTAGCCGCCGCGGGAGGCCGTGCCCAGCATGCGCTTGAGCTGGGCGGAGCGGACCCGATCGAGCGAGCTCGCGACCAGGTCGGCGCGCAGCCGCGCGTTCTCCGCCCTCAGCCGCCTGACCTGGTCCTGCGCGCCGGGGGCGTTCGCGAGCGCCGCGAAGAAACCGGTTACCGGCCGGGTCACGAAGCCGGCGGCCCGCTCGACCACGCCGAACACCCCCGCACCCGCCTGGCGCACCGGCACGAACGGGGACGCGGCGCCGGTGCGCTGGTCCACGGTTGCGGCCAGGAGCGCCGCGGCCACGAGGACGCCGAGGATGATCCGGCCACGGTGGATGTCCCTCATGGCAGTCAGCCGCGCGAATCCGGCATGAGCACCTGCTGGAGTCCCTCGAAGTCCTCCACGCACCGGCCCGATCCGAGGGCGACCGAGTCCAGGGGGTTGTCCGCCAGGTGGACCGGCATGCCCGTCTCCACCTTGATCCGCTCATCGATGCCCTTGAGCAGCGCTCCGCCGCCGGTCAACACGATGCCGTGGTCCATCAGGTCACCGGACAGCTCGGGCGGGCACCTGTCGAGCGTGGACTTGATCGCGTCGACGATGGAGTTGATCGGCTCCTCGATGGCCTTGCGGATCTCCTCGGACGACACCACGACCGTCTTGGGCAGGCCCGTCAACAGGTCGCGGCCGCGGATCTCGGCGTGGGCGTCGTCGCCGTCGGACCAGGCTGACCCGATCGCTATCTTGATCTCTTCGGCGGTGCGTTCGCCCAGCATGAGCGAGTACTCCTTCTTCGCAAAGGTGATCATCGCCTGGTCGAGCTCGTCACCGCCGATCCTGATCGACTGGCTGGTCACCACGCCGCCCATCGAGATGATCGCCACCTCGGTGGTGCCGCCGCCGATGTCGACGACCATGTTCCCGGTCGGCTCGTGCACCGGCAGCCCCGCACCGATGGCCGCGGCCATCGGTTCCTCGACGATGTAGACCCTGCGCACACCCGCCTGGTAGGCGGCCTCCTTCACAGCCCGCTGCTCCACGCTTGTGATGCCGCTCGGCACCGCGATGATCACCCGCGGCTTGGCGAAGTGGTGCCGCCGGTGCACGCGCTGGATGAAGTAGCGCAGCATCCGCTCCGTCACCTCGAAATCGACGATCACACCGTCCTTGAGCGGCCGGACCGCCAGGATGTGGCCTGGTGTGCGGCCGATCATCCGCTTGGCTTCGATGCCCACCGCCATGACCTTGCCGGTGGTGGTGTTGACGGCGACGACCGACGGCTCGTTAAGCACGATGCCACGGCCGCGCACGTACACCAGCGTGTTGGCGGTGCCGAGATCGACCGCCATGTCACGGCCGAGGAACGCGAGCTTGCTGCCCATGGAACGGAGCCTTCCGTAATATCGTACGCCAATCGCTACAGAGCGAATTCGAATCGTAACGTGACGTACCCAAGGCGGGTCGCAACGAGCCCAGCCGCCCCACAAAAAACCTGCCGCCTCTCCGCCAAGCCCCTTTTGCCCGAAATCCAACTGGTAGTGCAGAGTGCACAGTAAAGAGGCCAAGAACGCGAAATGCCCGCCCGGCACGGGGCCGGCGGGCACTCACGGGTTCTAACGGGTTCTAACGGGTTCTGCCGAGGAGGGCGGCGAGCCCTCCGGCGCTCCTCAGAAGCGGTCCGGGAAGAAGATCTTGATCTCCCGGGCGGCGGACTCGGGCGAGTCGGAGCCGTGGACGACGTTCTCGCCGATCTCCAGGGCGTGGTCGCCGCGGATCGTGCCGGGGGCCGACTTCACCGGGTCGGTGAGCCCGGCCAGGGCGCGGAACGCCTCGACCGCGCGCGGGCCCTCCAGCACGAGGGCGACGAGCGGGCCGGAGGTGATGAACTCGACCAGCTCACCGAAGAACGGCCGCTCGGAGTGCTCGGCGTAGTGCGCCTTGGCGGTCTCGACGTCGAGGGTGCGCAGGTCCATCGCGACGACCTTGAGGCCCTTGCGCTCCACGCGGGCGATCACGTCACCGATGAGGCCGCGCTTCACCCCGTCGGGCTTGATCAGGACAAGAGTGCGCTCGGACACTTGAGGTTCTCCTTTGAACAGGGTCTGGGGGTCGCGGATGCGGCTACGGACGCCGGGATGACTCCGCCGGGAACGCTCCGCGGCACGCACGACCTCGCGTCGCTGTAGCTGCGGCTCAGCTTACCGTCCTCGGACCCCACGCCCACGCCGCACGCCCTGACGGGGCCCACCGCGACTCGAACCACGCCCTCTTCCGCACGCGCCACATGTCGGAGCGGCACTCACGCCCCCGCGTCCCGCGACCGGGTGGCACCCGCTCGCGCACATGTTCACGTCGTGCAGGAGACCTGCGCTTCGGCACCCGCCACCTGGCGCACCGGCACCCACGCCCGCCACAACCGCAGGTGGCACCCGCTCGGGGACACGTCACACGACCGGAGCACACCCCACGCACGTCAGACGACGGGAGGACACACCACGCACGTCAAACGACGCCGCGGCGCGCACCGACCAACCGTCAGGCCACGGCGGCCGGGCACCCGGCCGCCGAAAGGCGGGAGCCGTCCCACGCCCTCACGCCTGGGAGCCGTCCTCCGGGGAGGCGGTCGGCGGCGGGACCGCCGGACGCTGCTCGGTCCCGGCGGGGCCGGCGTCCTCACCGGCGCCGGTACCGCGGCGCTTCCCCGCGCCGCCCCCGGCACCTCGCGACCCGCGCCGCGCGCCGGAGGATGCCGCCTCGTCGGCGGGCCCCGGCGCGGGTGTCTGCGCCGGAACGCCGCCCTTCCACGCGGACGCCCCGTTGGGCATGGAGGAGGCGGGTACCCGGGGAACCGCCCCGGTGGGAGCATCCTCCTCGTCGGTCGCGTCCCGCGGAGGCTCGCCAGAGATCTCCCCGGACGTGCCGCGCTCCCGCGCTGTGCCCCTCAGAGCGCCGTCACGCGGTTCCGTGCCGTCCGTGCCGCTCACTTCCGGTGACGCCTCGAACGCGCCCAGGGACCCCTTCCTGAGCCCGCCGGACCCGTTCCTCGCGCTGCCACCGGCCGACCCGTCACTCGGCACGTCCTCACCCGACGGGACGGTCGCAGAGGCGGCGTCAGCCGCCGCACCGGCCCGCCGAGCGCCGTCGCCGGAGCCGTCCCCGGCGACCGCGAGGCCACCGTTTCCGGAGCCGTCCCCAGCCACCTCGACGCCACCGTTTCCGGAGCCGTCCCCAGCCACCTCGACGCCACCGTTTCCGGAGCCGTCCCCAGCGACCTCCAGGCCGCCGTCCCGCGAGAAGCCGTCAGCCGCATCGGACCGATGCCCATCGCCCGACGAACCACCGGCCACGTCGGCATCGGCCATCCGCTCCGACTCGGCCAGCCGCCCCGGCTCGGGGAGATCCCCCGGGCCGGAAAGATCCTCCGAGCCGGGCAGCCGTCCCGCCTCGGCCAGCTGTCCGGAGCCGGACGGCCCGTCCGGATCGCCGTCCCCCGCCCCCTCGGAGCCAGGCCCACGCCGCGACAGCAGCGCGGCCAGCACGATGACGGCCACCACCAGGAACCCGCCGATCAGCGCCCACATGTGCAGCGCCCCCACGAACCGGTCCACGAGCTGCTGCGGCGAGCTCACCCCGCGCAGCATGGCCATCTGCACGCCGCTGCCCAGCAGGTAGCCCGCCAGCACGCCGGGAAAGCACAGCGCCAGCCCGAACAGCGCGGCCCCGACCCCGGCCCGCCGCAGCGACGCCGTCAGGGCCACGGCCGCACCCACAGCCAGCAGCGTGAAGGGCACGACCAGCACCCGCCCGTCCGCGGCGGGCACCACCACGCGCACGGAGCACAGGCCGACCACCATCGCCAGCAGCCCGAGCGGCTCCGGCCAGGTCGCGTCGTCGCGGACGAACAGCCGGACGAGCACCGCGCCGGCCACCGCAAGCGCGCCCGCCACGGCGAACGGCGCCCACAGTCCCTTCAGCCCCGGACCGCCCAGCCCGCCCATCTCGACGTACGTCACCTGCGCGATGCTCGGCAGCACCACGGCGCCGACGGCGACCATCACGTACGCGAGCGAACGCGCCCGGGGGGTGCCGATGGACGCGAGCGCGAGAAGCGCGCCCACGGCGAGCACGGCGACCAGGATCACGATGTTGGGACGCCAGTCCTCGCTCGCGGTGCTGATGGCCACGACGGCGATGCCCGCGGCCGGCATGGTCGCCAGCAGCAGCCGGCTGCGCTCCCTGGGCTCGGGCCGCGGCGTCGGCCGCCGGCCGTACTGCAGCCACAGCACCAGGTAGGCGGCGGCAAGCACCAGCGCGACGCCGGTCAGCATGGGGTACGGCTGGAGCGTCACCTTCCAGTCGCTCACCCCGTCGAGCGGCCACAGGGCGAGTGCCTGGGCGCTGAGCAGGCTGAGGGCCAGCACTCCCGACCAGACGGCGCGCAGCACCGCCGGACGCTCCCAGGCGGCCACCAGCGTGGCCGGGAGCAGCAGACCGGCGCCCACGCCGTGGACGACGCGCAGCACACCGACGAGGAACGTGGAGCCCGCGTAACCGCCTGTCGCGTCGGCCACGGCCAGCAGCGCGAGGCCGGCGATCAGGACGTAGGCGACCTTCACCCTGCCCAGCGCCACGGCGGCGAGCGGGACGGTCAGCATCATCGCCGGCAGGGCCAGGCCGTGCGCGCGCATGAGCCCGAGCCGGTCGAACCCCGGGGGCAGCAGGTCGCCGACCACGGAGACGGTGTTGGGGATGGCGACGATCGCCAGGGGCAGCGCGGCCACGATGAGCAGCGCCAGCACGGTGTCGAGGAACCACGGGTACGTGGCGCCGGGGTCGGGTCCCGTGGCCGGTTGGTTCGGGGACCGCTGAATCGGGGGGACGGCCATGTTCGCCGACTTTAGCGGGAAGTCACGCCTTCGACACGGCGAGCTACGAATATCGCCGTGATCCACAACGCGAGGAAGATCGCTCCGAGGAAGAACATGGTCGGGACCAGGAACCCTGTCGCGATGGCGATCACCTGCACGACACTGCCGAGCACGTAGCCGATCGGCTTCTTGAGCAGGCCGGCAGCCACCACGCACAGCACGGCGAGCCCGATACCGACCGTGACGGCCAGCGCGGGCCGCACGCCGTTCACGCTGATCGCGACCGGGGTGACCAGCGCCGCGACGATCGCCTCCATGCCCAGCACGCTCGCCCCGAGCCGGCGCATGCCCGGGGTGACCTCGAACCCCAGCAGGCTCTTCCCTCCGCCGGCCATCACGCGCCGTCCGCCTTCAGCAGCAGCCGGGCGTCGCCGGCGGTCACCACGGACCCGACGATGAGCACACCCGTGCCGCTGAACTCACCCTCGGCGTCGGCCATGCCGATGCCCCTGTCGATGGCGTCGTCGAGACGTTCCACGAGGTGGACGCGGTCCGGCCCGAAGATCGGCTCGGCGAGCCGTGCCAGCTCCTCGGCCGGCATCGACCGGGGCGAGGAGTTGCGGGTGACGATGATCTCCTCCAGCACCGGCTCCAGGAGCTCCAGCAGTCCGTCGACGTCCTTGTCCCGCATGACGGAGACGACGCCGACGACCTTGGCGAAGTCGAACGCCTCGTGCACCGCCTCGATCGTGGCCTGCATGCCTCCGGGATTGTGGGCGGCGTCGACCACGACCGTCGGATTGCGCCGGAGCACCTCCAGCCGCCCCGGCGACGACGCCTGCGTGAACGCCTGCCGTACGAGCTCCACGTCCAGCGGGTCGTCGCCGCCGGTCAGCGCCTCGACGGCGGCCAGTGCGGTGACCGCGTTGCTCGCCTGGTGGGCGCCGTAGAGCGGCAGGTACACCTCGTCGTAGGTTCCCTTGAGTCCGCGCAGCGTCAGCAGCTGGCCGCCGATGGCCACCTCGCGCGCCAGCACCCCGAACTCCAGTCCCTCACGCGCCACGACCGCGCCCACGTCGGCGGCCCGCCGCATCAGCACCTCGGCCGCCTCCAGGTCCTGTTGGGCGAGAACGGCGGTGGCGCCGGGCTTGAGGATGCCGGCCTTCTCACCGGCGATGCTCGGGATGTCGGGGCCCAGCCGGTCGGTATGGTCGAGGGAGATGGGCGTGATGACGGCGACGGTGCCGTCGGCCACGTTCGTCGCGTCCCAGGAGCCGCCCATGCCGGCCTCGATCACCGCGACGTCCACCGGGGTGTCGGCGAAGGCCGCGAACGCCATGGCGGTGAGCAGCTCGAAGAACTGGATGCGCCGGCCCTGCGTGTCGGTCAGCTCGACGTACGGGATGATCTCCTCGTAGACCTCCGCGAACCGCTCCTCGCTCAACGGCTCGCCGTCGACAGTGATGCGTTCGCGCATGGACACCAGGTGCGGGCTGGTGAACCGGCCGACGCGGAGATTACGCTCCCGGAGCAGCGCCTCGGTCAGACGGGCGGTACTGGTCTTGCCGTTGGTGCCCGCTATGTGAATGACCGGGTACGCCCGCTGGGGCGAGCCGAGGAGGTCCAGCAGGGCGGCGATGCGATCGAGCGTCGGCTCGAAGTCCCACTCGACGCCTCGCTCCATGATCGCGCGTTCAACAGCACGGTAGTCCACCCCTCAACCCTACTGACCCCACCACCCGCCCCGGCCACACACCGCCCCGGAACCCTGACCACACCAACCCTTTCCACCGCCCGTGCAACGAACGGCGGCGCGATGTGGGCGTGGGGTCATCGGCGTGTCCATGGAAGTCGCCGCCGCAGCGATTGACGTACCTTCACGGAGCACGTGCACGGCCGAAGGGGCCGGGAACTGAAGTGGGTCGCCACCCGTCGCCGTGCGCGGTCAAGCGCCCGGCGATTGACGCCGAACAACTGGTTCCGGCCCTGCAGCAACCCATTGCCCTCTCCTGAGGGCCGGCAAGAAAAAGAGCACGCCCTCATTCGGCCTTCGGGCATGCGAAAGGGGCCCACACAGGCCCGGCACGAATGCCAGACCCGCATGGACCCCCATCAAAAGATTGTCCGGCGGTGACCTACTCTCCCA